>CAMYZK010000001.1 GCA_947303825.1 uncultured Prevotella sp.
GCATTGTTTTAGATGATGGGACAAAAGGCATCGGAGGCAGTGCCTTCTCTGGTTGCAGCGGCCTGACCTCCATCACCATCCCCAACTCTGTGACTAGCATAGGAAACTGGGCTTTCTATGGTTGCATGAATCTGACCTCCATAACCATCCCTAACACTGTGACTAGCATAGGAGAATATGCGTTCTTTGGCTGTGGCAGCCTGACCTCTGTTACAGTACAGTCAAAAACACCAGTCGTGATTTCTAAAAGTGTATTCTCAAACAGAGCGAACGCCACGCTCTATGTGCCCTCCGGAAGCAAGACGGCATACGAAGCCGCTGATTACTGGAAGGAGTTCAAGGAGATAAAAGAGCCTTTCACCGGCACCGTGACCGATGAGCAGGGTGTAAAGTACACCGCCAATGACGACGAGACCACTTGCTATGTGTTTGGACACGAAGACAATTACAGTGCCACCATCGTCATTCCACAGACATTCCAAGGGAGAACAGTATCTGCCATTGGAGGCGAAGCCTTCCGGAATTGCTGGAGTCTGACCTCCATCACCATCCCAAGCTCCGTGACTAGCATAGGAAACGGGGCTTTCGAGGGCTGTCGTGGTCTGACCTCCATCACCATCCCCAAATCTGTGACTAGCATAGGAGACGGGGCTTTCGAGGGCTGTCGTGGTCTGACCTCCATCACCATCCCCAACTCTGTGACTAGCATAGGAGACGGGGCTTTCTCAGGCTGCAGCGGCCTGACCTCCATCACCATCCCCAACTCCGTGACTAGCATAGGAGAAGGTGCTTTCTATGGTTGCAGCAGTCTGACCTCCATCACCATCCCTAACTCTGTGACTAGCATAGGAGAATGTGCTTTCTATGGTTGCAGCAGTCTGACCTCCTTCACCATCCCTAACTCTGTGACTAGCATAGGAGAAGGGGCTTTCGAGGACTGTCGTGGTCTGATCTCCATCACCATCCCCAAATCTGTGACTAGCATAGGAGACGGGGCTTTCTCAGGCTGCAGCGGCCTGACCTCCATCACCATCCCCAACTCCGTGACCAGCATTGGAAACAATGCTTTTCAGAGTTGCAGTGGCCTGACTTCCATCACCATTCCCAGCTCAGTGACTAGCATAGGAATCTGGGCTTTCTTTTACTGTACCAGCCTAACCTCCATTACCATCCCATGCTCCGTGACTAGCTTAGGGAACAGTGCTTTCAATGGATGTAGCGGTCTGGCATCCATTGTCGTTGAAGCAGGGAATACTGTTTACGACTCTCGGGAGAATTGCAATGCCATTATCAGAACTTCTGACAATCAGCTTATCACGGGCTGTAAGAATACAGTAATCCCCAACTCCGTGACTAGCATAGGAGAAGCTGCTTTCCAGAATTGCAGCGGCTTGACCTCCATCACCATCCCCAGCTCCGTGACTAGCATAGGAGGCCTTGCTTTCATTGGCTGCAGCGGCCTGACCTCCATCACCATCCCCAACTCTGTGACTAGCATTGGAAACAATGCTTTTCAGAGCTGCAGTGGCCTGACCTCCATCACTATCCCCAGTTCCGTGACTAGCATAGGAGAATATGCTTTCTATGGCTGCAACAGCTTGACCTCTGTTACAGTACAGTCAAAAACTCCTGTGACGATTCAGTCACATGTGTTCTCAAACAGAGAAAATGTTACTCTCTATGTGCCCTATGGAAGCAAAGCGGCATACGCGGCTGCCGACTACTGGAAGGATTTCAAGGAGATTGTGGAGTTGCCTGCACCCACCCCATCTAGCAGTCTCTATGCAGAAGAAACATCTCTGCGTACTGGCTCACAGGCTGTTATTCCCGTTATCTTTGAGAATGAAAAGGCCTATGGTGGGTTGCAGTGTGAGGTGACGCTGCCTGCAGGCATCACGCTGAGCAAGGTGACGAAGACGGACAGGCTGAGCGACGACTTTGTCCTTCAGAAGAGCAAGATAGGTGACAACACCTACCAGATTCTGCTGTACAACACAAGCCGCCTGTCATTCACGGGCAATGACGGTGCATTGTTCACGATGACGGTCGACGTTGCCGACAATATGGCGGTTGGCGATTATACAATGACGCTCAGCGATATCGTTGCCACAGATGTTGATGAGAACCAGGAGGACTTGGCCGACGTTAGCGTGCCCCTCCATGTGGAGAAATACCTTGTTGGTGATGCTAATCGCGATAACCGCGTTAATGTGACCGACATCATGGCTGTGGCCAACTATATCCTGAAAATTGCAAGCAGCAACTTCAACGAAAAGGCTGCCGACGTAAACAACGACAACCGCATAAACGTCACCGATATCATGGGCATTGCCAACATCATCCTGAAGGTGAACACAACACAGAATGCACCAGCAAGGAAGCAGGTGCTTGATCCGCAATAATTTTTCTAACTCAATAATAAACCAAAAAAGATGAAAAAGCTACTATGTGCCTTGATGGCATTAACATCATGGGCTGCATCAGTAAGGGCAGCCGATGGCATCACTATCGCTGATGCAAACGTTCCGAAAGGAGGAACAGCTGTGGTAGAAGTGCAACTCAACAGCACTGACAAGAGCTATGGAGGATTCCAGTTTGAAGTGACACTGCCCAAAGGGGTAGCGCTCGTGAAAGTGGAGAAAGCCGCTCGACTGACGGCTATTGAGAACTATACGCTGCAGAAGAACCTGACGGATGCGGAGAACAACATCTACACCGTTCTTGGCTACAATACTGACAGGCAAAGCATTGCTGGCACGTCAGGAGCGGTAGCCTACCTCACTCTTGAGGCTAGTACGAGTATGACCATTGGCAATGTTCTCAATGCTTCAGTTAATAATGTAGTACTGAGCACGGTTAATGAGGAGAATATCGATGCTGCCAACTCTTCGTTTACCATCACTATTGGTGAGCCTGGCGACAATCGCACCATTCTTGACGAGACATCGACCACGGCTCCTGCTGCCAGCAACGGCGCAGTGGATGTGCGTGTGAAGCGCACCATCAAGGGTGGCGAATGGGGCACCATCTGTCTGCCCTTCGCCATGAGCGAGACGCAGGTGAAAGCAGCCTTCGGCAGCGACGTGCAGATAGCCAACTTCACCAGCTGGAAATCGGAGGAGGACGACGGGGGTGCCATCGTAGGTATCAACGTGGGATTTACCGCTGTCAGCGAAATGGAGGCCAACCATCCTTACATTATCAAAACATCGGCAGACATCACTGAGTTCACCGCAGACGGCGTGGACATTGAGGTTGAAGATGAACCGAAGGTGCAGGTAGGCAAGAAATCTTCCGAGCGCGGCTATATGTATGGCACCTTCAAGGTGATGAAAGTTCCTGAGGAGAATCTGTTCCTCAGTGGTGGTGATTTCTGGTACTCTACTGGGACTACGACAACAAAAGCCTTCCGTGGATACTTCGAGTTCCGCGACGTATTAGATGCCTATTATGACCAAAGCAATGCTCGCATCACCATGACGTTCACCGACGAGGCCAGTGGCGTACAGTTGGTAGAGATATCTGGCAAGCAGGATGACAGCACTTACGACCTGCAGGGCCGCAGGGTGGTGAAACCCGCTGGTGGTCTGTACATCAAGGGAGGAAAGAAAGTGATTGTGAAATAACTAAACAGCGTAAGGAACTATGAAGAAGATATATATTTCGCCTAGGACAGAGGTAACAGCAGTGCAGTCGCAAACAATACTCACCGGCTCTGGCGGCGTGTGGTCGCCTGGCGGCATAGGCTACGGCGGTGTGGACACCGGTGGCAGCAAGGAGCCGGGAGCCCGCTACCACAACAAGCTGTGGGATGACGAGGAAGACTGGTGATGTAGGTTTAAAATTAGACAATTAGACAATTGAAGGATTGAATAATTGAAAAATTGAAAGGACATAGCTGGGGGTAGGCACACATGGCGAGCCTGCGTCCAGCTCTTCAGTTACCTTCATGCAGCAACAACCGTTTCAGTTTCATCTGCCCACTCTCAGCACTGCCCTCTGCGCGCTTGTCACCTCGATATAGATGCCCTTGTGCGGCGGTGAGGCGAGACGCAGGCCGTGCAGGGAATAGTAGCCTGGGGTGCGGCCGTCGGTGCGGGTGGCCGGCTGCTGTAGGGAGCTGATGTCGGGGTCGTCGTAGCCCAGCTGCTGGTCCATCCAAGCCACGCGCTGGCCTATCCAGCGCTTCAGCTGTGCTATCTCCTTGTCGTAGGTGTTCACCGTCTTGTAGTTGGGGGCAATGTTCTTGCCCCACACAGGCCATGCGGCGAAGTTGCGGTCTAGGACTCCCCGGGCCGAGAGCATGGCGGTGAGCGAGTCGATGGTGGCCACTATGTGGGCTATGCTGTACGACTGTTGCCGGTATTGCGCCCACCGCTGTCTGAGACTGTCGACGTAGAGGGGGTCTTCCATGAGCCTCATCCACCAGAAGGGCACCTTGTTGTAGGCATTGAAGCTGGTGAAGTGGCTGTTCTGGTAGCGCCAGAAGTCGGTAAGCGTAGCATTGCAGTTGGTAGTGTTGCCAAAGGCGAGGTCGAAGTCCCAGATGGCAGTCTTGAAGCGCGGGTCTTGCGAGTCACGGTGTTTGTAGAGGTTGGTGCTCAGGCGGTATGCGTCGATGTTTCCGCAGAACTCCTGTGACAGCTGGTAGTCTATGAACGAGAGCTGGTCCAGGTACTGCCGGTATCCGGTGTCGGGGTTGGCAAAGTCGTCGGAGGCCAGGGCGTCTTCCATCTGGTCTATGCGGCTGTGCAGGTATTCCAGCTGCGGGGGTGTCATCTCGTCGTACTCGGGGTGCTTGTACTGGAAGTAGATGCGGCGGTAGGCCGAATAGGTTCGGCCCAGGCTGTCTACGGCAAAGTACTTGGAGGTGTAGTAGTGATCCTCGTCGTTGCGGTCTACCTGCACCTGGTAGCCTCCCGTCAGCTCGTCGCCGTCGGTGCCCGGGTCATCAAGGTTGAGGCGGTTCTTGCCCTTCCTGATGTTCTCGGCCAGCAGGTAGACACCATAGTAGATGCCGTCTACCACCAGCTCGCAGTGGCGGCAGCGGGGGGTATAGTCGAAGTAAGGGCGGGCCAGCTGGAACATCAGCGCGTCACGTATGAGGCTGCGGTCGGTATAGGGGGCAAGGAGCACCCAGCTGTGGTCTCGGGGCATGCCAAGTATTTCTGTCTTCAGCTTAGGCCCCTCCACGTCGTCGGTCTTCATGGTGTGTATGCTGAACGGCTTCTTGGGCTGGCCGGTGAACGACGAGTTTCCCCGGTATCTTATGGCTACCCATCCGTCGTAGTCGGCCTCCTGGCGGGGGTGTGCCAGCGTGTCGCCGTAGTTGGTGCCGCCGTCGTTGTTGACTATCTTCATGCGGGCAGCCACGCGCCAGTCGCGGTGGATAATCTTTGTGGTGTCGCCGTCGCAGCGTGTGTCTATGAAGACAATGGGCAGGTTGGTCTCTGCAAGCTCCACACTGGCGGCAGGGCGGTAGTTGTAGCGGTCGTACCTGTCGGCACGTGCCGACGTGATGCACAGCGACATGAGCAGTAGTAGCGTATAGCGGCAGAGAGACATGATGGTTCGGTTACGTTAAATTGCAAAAGTACAAATAATAATTTATTATACCTGCCATAAACTGTTAAAAAAACATAGCCGCAGGGCAATTATGGGAAATAGTGCTGTTGTTTCGTGTTTTTTTCGTATTTTTGCAACATCATTGTATTTATAAGACCACAGATTTCTTGCGTCCCTCTGGTAGCAAGCGGCAGAGCCGAGCGCACGGATGACACAGATTATTCTTATATCTGTTAGATCTGTGGTAGGGGAAATAAGGAACTTGAATCATGAGCCCACTTTAAAAAAGTCTAGAAATGAGTATTCCGAGAAGAAATCTGTGCGCAGCCGCTCCCCGCCCCTTAAGGGGAGGGGTCGGGGGTGGGGTAGGTATCTCTCTGCCGCTGAATGAGTTAGTCACCCCACTCCCTGCCCCTCCTCTACAAGGGAGGGGAGTGCCATGCGGCTCGTTAGTTGACGGTAGCGGACATTTTAAAGTAGACTCAATCATGCCTGTAATAATATGTAATGAAAGTAGAGCAAGCCGACAGCTGTCGGCTACAGTAAGAGCGACAATGGCCATAAGCGTTGCCCGGTTTGCCCTGGTGCTGCTGGCCCTGGTGCTGCCGGTGCTCACGCTGCATGCGCAGCGTACGCGTCTGGACAAGCTGTCACCCATGCTGCGCAACATGGCCCGTCAGGAGGCGGCTGCCAGCCGGGGCACAATGGCGGCACGCCCCACTGCCGTATGCGCCTTTGTCAAGGTGGCAAAAGACGGCGAGAAGGCACTAGGCGACAACGGCTGCAGGGTGTTGGCACAGGTGGGCGACATCTGCATTGCCCACATTCCGACGAGCCGACTGGCCCCCCTCTCGAGAGACAGCCGCATAAAGCGGATAGAGGCCAACAGGGGCAGCCGTCCGCAGACCGACTCGCTGGCATGGTATCTCAACGCACTGCCAGTATACCAGGGGCTCAACGCTCCGCAGGCTTATACCGGAAAGGGTGTCGTGGTGGGGGTGATGGACATTGGCTTCGACCTCACCCATCCCAACTTCTACAGCTGCGACACTGCCGAATACCGCATCAAGCGGTTCTGGGACATGCTCTCTGCCGACACCGTGGGCAGCACTCTGTATGTGGGGCGCGACTATGGCGGGCGCGACGAGCTGCTGGCTGTGGCACATGCCAGAGACGGCCTCGACCAGACACACGGCACCCACACCCTGGGCATTGCCGCAGGCAGCGGGTACGACTCTCCCTACAGGGGGATGGCTCCCGAGAGCGACATCTGCCTGGTGGCCAACGCCGTGAGTGAAGACATTGCGCTTATCGACTCGGCCGACTACAATAAATATACGTATGCCACCGACGCACTGGGCTTCAAGTATATCTTCGACTATGCAGAGAGCCGTGGCATGCCGTGCGTGATAAACTTCAGCGAGGGCAGCAGCCAGGACTTCTGGGGCTACGACCAGCTCTACTACGAGCTGCTGGAGCGTATCACCGGTCCTGGACGCATCATCGTGTCGTCGGCAGGCAACCACGGCTACGACAAGACGTGGATACACAAAGCAGCGGGTGAGTCGAGGGCAGGCTCCTTCGTCAGTTCCAGCAGCCCGTTGGGAATGCTTACCGTCAAGGCCGACAGAGACTTCATGCTGCGACTGGTGGCCTATGGAGAAACAGCCAACGACACCCTGCTGGTAAACTCACGCAGCGTGGTAGAGCAGGAAGACTCGGTGCTCAACGATTTTGTCTATGCCCATATCGACACGGTACATGTGAGCATTGAAGCCTACCCCTCCTGCTATGTGCCCACCGAGACCTGCTACGACATCACGTTTGAAGGCAAGCGCACGCTGGGTGTCAAGCAGCCCCTGTCGGTAGAGGTAATAGGCCAGGAGGCCGACATAGAGGTATACAGGGTGTCGGGAAAGCTGGTAGAGAACGCCCTCAACCCGCAGCTCAACGACGGCGAGCTGACCCACACCGTCATGTCGCCCGCCACGGCTCCCTGTGTCATCTGCGTGGGGGCCACCTTCTACCGACCCGGCATTGTCAACTATCTGGGACAATGGAAGGAGGCCAGCAAGGGACCATACGGCGAGAGGCAGGTCAACTCGTCCATCGGCCCTACTATGGACGGGCGCATCAAGCCCGACGTCATGGCACCAGGCATGAACATCATCTCATCGTACAGCAGCTATTACCTGGAGAACCATCCCGATGCCAACGATATAAAGTGGGACGTGGAGCATTTCAGCTTCAACGGACGCACATACGCCTGGAACACCAACAGCGGCACGTCGATGTCATCGCCAGCCGTGGCAGGGGCCATCGCCCTGTGGCTACAGGCCAAGCCCGACCTTACCAAAGAGCAGATACTGGACATCTTCAGCCACACCTGCCGACACTATGACGAGACAATGACGTTTCCCAACAACTACTACGGCTATGGCGAGATAGACGTCTACAGCGGCTTGCTCTATCTGCTGGGCACAAGTGGCATACAGGGGGTGTCGGCCAGCAAGACCACGGCACGCATCAGCACCAGTGAGGGGAGAATGACAATAGACTTCGGCAGACCCGTCGCAGAGCCTGTCGTCATACGCCTGCTATCGCTGTCGGGCCGTCAGGTCATGTCGGAAAAGATTACTACTGGACTTTCAGCTTACACCATGACACTGCCCCACCTTGCAAAAGGCGTATATCTGGTGCAGATTGATGGACCGACAAGTATCTGCGGTTCAATGCTGGTTCGACTCTGAGCCCACTTACTTTACTCCTAACAGGGGTTCTTGCGCCCCTTCGGTAGCAAGAGCGGCAAAGCCGAGCACCACCCCCGCCTGTGGCCTTTCGCCCCGTTGGGGCCTACTTCTATTTAGTTTAGAGTGTAGAGTTTCTTGCGTCCCGCTGGTAGCGGTAAAGCCGAGCGGCTACCGCTTGCAGGGTATTGTCTTTAACTCCTTTCGCTCGGCCCTGCCGCTTTGCTCTGCAAAGAACTCCTAACAAATGTCTCTCAACTCTTAACTCTTAACTCTCAACTCTTAACTCAAAACGCCTCTACCCTGGCTATTCGCCTGAAGATGTTGGTTGTAGGACATGTAAACACAAGATAGCTGCGCCCGTCTATCCTTACCACCTCAAAATGGAAGTCGTCAAGCTCGTAGCTGTCGCCATTATAGGCCATGAGCCGCTGGCGCAGTGACAGCTGCGACACGTCTTCTTTCTTCAGCACAAACCTTACCTTGCTCACGGGCTTGTTGTTCTCCATACGCCATACGTACAGCTCCTTGTTGGCATCCAGCTCGTAGGTCTTGTAGGCTGTAGCGTCTCTCTTTATCCGCTCCACCACATCCTCGGGCAGGAACACCAGCCTGTCCTTGCCATACAGCCGTGCAGCACAGCGCATGTTGATGTCGCTGGCATCGAAAGCCATGTAGCTGCTGTAGAAGCCAAAGACAAACGAGCTGTTCACATAGTGCTCACGGAAGTAGTCCATCAGCCGGCACTCTCCCTTCAGTGGCCTATGTACGGCTATCAGCTTACGGCCGGGCTCCTTCATCTGCCGTTCGGCCAGCTGCCAGTTCTTGCTGTTCTCATGCCTTACCATCCAGGCCGGAACGTAAGACAACGCCATCAACACCGAGCAGGCCACCGTCAGTCGCCGTGCCCAGGTTGGCGAGACGGTCTTTACCATCAGGCTAAGCAGCAACAGCAGCGACATGAAGTCAACATAGAAGCCCACCCTCTCCAGGTTTGTCCCGCACAGCAGCACTATGCCAAAAGCCACCGACAGGGCTAGGTAGACGTATCTGTTGTCGCTGATATGCTCTCTAAGCAATGTCCTGTTCTTCCTCCACAGTATGAGGCAAACGACAAGCAATAGCCACATCACACGGATGTTAGACACACAGTTGATGGCCCCGCTCAACAGGCGCCCCTGCATGCTGATGCCCTCGGACGAGCGGCTCGCCAAACCCGGTGACAACAGGCACAAGGCAGTGCCCGCCATCATCCACAGCATATAGAGCACCACAGGCTTGCTGCCCAGCTGCCTCCTGTTTGCCAGGATATATGCTACGAAAGCTACCGACAGCGGCAACAGCAATGCCTCGTGGGTCCATCCGGCCAGCAATGCCAGAGGCGACAGCACATAGTGGCGCAGGCTGTATCTGTCGCCCACCCTCTTCATCCACAGCAGCAGGGCCATGACAGCTACCAGCACCCACAAATAGTTTAACGCACCCAGACCCCACAGAAGAGCTGTCCTCACCCCCTGAAACACCACAAATAGGAAGAAGCATGCCACCACTGCCGTCGTCAGCGGCATGCGCCGACGGGAATCGGCCCAGCACACACAAAGATGCAGCAGCACGGCAAACAGCACGGCATTGAGCAGCTGAAGCACCTGCGGGGGCATGAACACCAGAAAGAACTGTGCCAGCAGATGGGGCACGAAACGCCCGTTTACGGTCATGTAGTGTACCCACTGCGAGTGCAGCAGGTCGCCCAGGCTGTCTATGGTCTGTACCGGCGCACCATCGTTGCCAGTCCACATAAAGCGGTAGAGCATGTCGTCGCTCAGCGTTGGCACGTCCATCAGTTGGAGCCACAACATGGCAAAACCCGCCAAGACAAGAAACAATGTATATGAACGACTTGCTGTCTTCACTCTTTTCATAAAACAGGCAAAGCAAAAAAATAAAAACGTGATGCAAATGTACAAAATAGAGAAAAAAAAATAGGAAAAATATTGTTAATTAAAAAAAAATATGTATCTTTGTGGCCAAATTGCGTAAATATTACTAGACACATAAAAGGAGTAATGCCGAAAATCCTACAAAGAGTAGGCATAAAATTATTGACATTATTAAAAAATGAAAAAAATTGTTTTCGCTGTTCTCGCAGCATTTGTTATGAGCCTGAGCTTTGTTTCTTGTTCAAAATCTCCTCAGGACAAGTTGATTTCTCTGGCCGAAGAAATGGTTAGCACGCTGAAAGATGCACACATCAAGACTGCCGACGATGCCAAGGCCCTGAAAGAAAAGATTGAAAAGATTAGCAAAGAGGGCAAAGAAATCGAAGAGGCAATGGAGAAGGACATGGAGAAGCTCTCTGATGAGGAAAAGGTGAAGAAGCTTGCCGAGTTTATGGAGTTTGCCCAGAAGGCCAAGGACATCGAGAAGGCTGCCAAGACCGAGATTGAGCGTCTGCAGAAAGAAGCCAAAGAAAACAATGTCGACATCAGCGACATTGACTTCGACTAATCTTTAACAGCAAGGAGTAATGCCGAAAATCCTGTAAAGAGTAGGCATCGTTACATAATAATTTTATTACTATGAAGAAAATGATATTTGCTGCTCTTGCAGCATTCGTAATTAGCTTTGCAGCTAGCTCCTGCGGTGGCAGCGCCGAGGGCGACCAGGCCGTAAAGGACTACAAAGAGCTTGTTGAGAAGCTGAAGAAAGCCAAGGAGACTAACGACCTCACCAAGATTATGGATGTTGTGAAGGAGGCTCAGGCTTTTGCCGAGAAGTATAAGGATACAAAGCTGTCCAGCTCACAGCAGAAGGAGATAGAAGAGGCCATGAAAGAGATTCAGGACCTTTCAAAGTAAATCTCTCTTAGAGACAAGAAGCCGTGCCCATAGCATAGTCTATGAGGCACGGTTCTCTTTTTATACCTTGCTCTCGCCCTCAATGTAACGTGACCTTCCTTTCACACCTTGCTCTCGCCCTCAATGTATTGCGACATGAGCAGATGCTCGCCGTCGAACACCACATAGCTGAAATGGCTTATCCAGTCGCCCAGGATGATGACTCGCGGCTTCTTGCCCCGTTGCTGTGAGGGTAGCTGCAGGTCTACGTCTATGTGGCGGTGTCCGTAGATGTAGCAGTCTACGTTGGGATGCAGCTGCATATACTGCTTGGTATAGAGTATGAGGTGCTCACGGTCTTCACCCATGTACGGTGGTTCCTGTCCGTCGGGCCGTTTCATGCGCGAGTGCTTTGCCCACGTCTGCCCCATCCACATGCCCCAGCGGGGGTGCAGAGAAGACAGTGCCCACTGGCAAACCTTGTTGTGAAAGAGCCACCGCATCAGCTTGAAGCTCTTGTTGGGGTCGCCCAGGCCGTCGCCATGGGCCAGAAAGAACACCCTGCCGTATATCTCGGTGGTAAGGGGCTTCTTGTGGAGTATCACGCCGCACTCCTTCTCCAGGTAGCCATAAGACCAGATGTCGTGGTTGCCAGTGAAGTAGTGCACCTCCACCCCCAGGTCGGTAAGCTCCGACAGTTTTCCCAGGAAACGGGTGTAGCCCTTTGGAACCACATACTTGTATTCATACCAGAAGTCGAACATGTCGCCCAGCAGATATACCGCTGCCGCCTTCTCTTTTATACTGTCGAGGAACCTCACCAGCCGCCGCTCCTGCATGCGCTGATGTGGTATGGCCCATGACCCGAGATGGGCATCCGAAAGGAAATAGACGTTCTTCACTTTATTTAGTTTAGAGTGTAGAGTTTAGAGTGTAGAGTCTGCTACCGCACATCAACTCCACTGTTTTTCTTTATTGTCTTAATTGAACACACCAACATCTTGATAAGTTCATCGTTGTCATCTTTCATAGAGCGAAAGCCATTCTCATCAATGAAGTCGGCATTGTAAAGGCGCGTAAGCCAATATTCGGTTTCATTAGCTTCCTTAAGTGCAATGCTAAGCTTACTAATAAAGTCTGCCTCACTTTGAGCATTAGTACTTTCAGCAATATTAGCCCCAATGCTTGTGCCACTTCTATATATCTGGTTAGCCATGACCGTCTCTTGCTTATCCAAAACGTAACGGTATGGTTTTACAATCCTATCGGCAAACAATTCCGATTTCCTACGAAGTACACTATCTTTCCTCGGCATAATTGAATTATAATTGTTTAACATTCTAAACATCACAAATAGATTGGAGGCATAAACTTCCGACGACTGCGGTAGCAAACTCTACACTCTAAACTCTCAACTAATCTACTCAAACCCCAGTTCCACGCGTGCTTCCTCGCTCATCATAGACTGGTCCCATTCGGGTTCAAAGACAAGGTTGACGTTGGCCGACCTGATGCCCTCCACACTCTCCACCTTCGTGCGTACATCTTCTAATATATAGTCGGCGGCAGGGCAGTTGGGAGCGGTGAAGGTCATATCGAGGTCAACGCTGCTGTCGTCTTGCACGTTTATCTTGTATATCATGCCAAGGTCGTAGATGTTGACGGGAATCTCGGGATCGTAGACGGTCTTCAGCACGTCTACTATCCTCTCTTCAAGCTTTGTTCTCTCTTCTTGTGTCATAAATCGGTATGTTGTTTATACAGTTTTGGCCTATAGCATTCCCTGCTCATGGTATGAGTAATACTGTCCGTCGGCCACTATCACGTGGTCCATAAACTTTATTCTCATCAGCAGGCATGCGTTCTTTATCGACTGTGTAAGACTGTCGTCCATGCGGCTGGGCCGTATGCTACCCGATGGATGGTTGTGGCAGGCTACTATCATGGTGGCGTTGGCCAGCACTGCCTCACGCATGATGATGCGCACGTCGACGCTCACCTCCGATATTCCCCCGTGGGCAATGCGTACCTGTCTGATGAGACGGTGTCCCTGGTTGAGCAGCAGCACCCAGAACTCTTCCACGTCGAGGTCTTGCATCTGCGGATGCATGTAGTTGTATATATTGGTGGCCGTGCATAGCTCGGGCCGTTCTTCGGGTTTCTCCATCTGCCTGCGCTTTCCCAGCTCACATGCTGCCAGTATGGTGATGGCCTTCGCCTCGCCAATGCCCTTGAAGTCCATCAGCTGCCTGATGGTCATCTTTCCCAGGGTGTTCAGGTTGTTGTTGCATTTATTGAGCACCTGCTGCATCAGCTCCACGGCACTCACGCCGGGAATGCCCGAGCCAATGAGGATGGCCAGCAACTCGGCGTTGCTCAGTGCCTGTGCCCCCTTGTCTCGCAGCTTCTCACGCGGCTGGTCGTCTACAGCCCAGTGTGCTATGGTGAAGTTCGCACTCATTTGTAGAATGTTTTCTCAAAAGCAGTAAACTCGTCCTGGCCCAGCACGCAGCGCTTCCACCAGCTCTTGATGAACCCCAGACCGTAGCCCATCAGCTGTACGAAGGCGGCGGGAATGCTCAGCAGTCCCACATACAGGCTACGGTTCTTTATGCTTGAGTCTATCAGGATGACAAGGCAGTAGAGCACTATGGGCAGCCACGGCAGCAGGCATAGCCACCGCCACTGCTCGTTGCCCTGATAGTACATCAGCAGACGGCCTGCGGCCGAGAGTAGCACCAGGGCTATCACTCCCAGTGTGAAAACCGTGGGCAGCAGGTGCACCAGCTTCAGCGTGCCTGGATGGCGCTTGGTGAGGTTGATGCGCGCTATGCCACTGTTGAACACCTGCCTGAAGAACTTGCGGAAGTCGGTACGTCGCTTGTGCCACACCCATGCCCCGGGCAGCAGGCGAGCCTTATAGCCTGCCTCCACTATCCGGTAGGAGAAGTCAATGTCCTCGCCGAAGCGCATGCGCGAGAATCCTCCCAGCTCCTTGTACGCCTCGCTCTTCACTCCCATGTTGTAAGAACGTGGGAAAAACTTGTCCATCTTTGCCTTGCCGCCGCGTATGCCACCCGTGGTGAAGAAGCTGGTCATGGAGTAGCTGATGGCCTTCTGTACGGGGGTGAAGTCGGGATGTGCCGTGTCGGGGCCGCCCCATGCAGCCACACTCTCGTCCTTACTCTTTAGTCTTTCATCTACAGCCTGAAGGTATCCGTCGGGCAGCACCACGTCGCTGTCGAGCACAATGAGCCACTTGCCGCTAGCACGCTCTGCCCCATAGTTACGGCTCTGTCCCGGTCCGCTGTTGTCCTTGTAGTAATAATGTATGTCCAGCGAGTCGCTGAAGTCGTCGCACACCTCCTTGCACGTCTTCTGCGACCCGTCTTCCACTATAACTACCTCAAAGCCCTTCATCGTCTGCCGGGTCATGCTCTCCAGCAGTTCGCGCACCTCGTCAGGGCGGTTGTAGACAGGAATGATGAATGAATAGTCCATAGCTGAATCGTTGCGAAGGTCTGTGTATGCATGCACGTCCACCGGCAGGTTACATGATGAGCTGTTTTGCCATCTCGTTACCAAACTCCGGACTGACGTAGTTGTTGATGCTCTGGCACACCTCGGCCGAGAACTGCTGAGCGCTCGCTATCAGCGAGTCCCATTGTTTCTCTGTCAGTCCGTTTTCTATTGCCTGTCGGGTGATGCCGTTCTTTATAAGACCATAGACAAAGCCGGCATTGAAGTTGTCGCCTGCGCCTATGGTGCTCACCACGCCCGATGTCTTTGCCACGTCATACTGCTTCTTCAGCCCTCCCTCAGCGCGAAGCTCCACCGGGTTGGCCCCCTGAGTGCAGATGAAGTTGTGGGTGTAGAACGCTATCTGTGTGCGGTAGACAGTCTCGGGGTAGCTCTTGCGGAACATCACCTCGAAATCTTCCGTCGAGCCGCGCACCATGTCGGCATACTCCAGGTTCTCAAGGATGTTGGGCGTAAGCCTCATCACCTCGTTGCGGTGGGAAGCACGGAAGTTTACATCGTAGTAGAGTATGGCGCCGTGCTGGCTGGCATAGTCGAGAAACCCCACCACCTGCGGACGTATCACAGGATTGACGGCATAGTATGAGCCGAAGACCACTATATCGTCGGGCTGAATGTTGGGAAAGGTAAACTCCAGACGGTCGTTGGGGTGGTCTTTGTAGAAGATGTACTCTGCATCGTTGCGCTCGTTGAGGAATGCCAGCGAGATGGGCGACTTTGATTCTGGGTAGACATATACCGACGAGCCATCGACACCGTTCTTCCTTAAGAACTCCGTTATGGTGCGCCCTACACGGTCGTTGCCTGTCTCGCTGATAAATGATGCCTGTACCCCGCAGCGACCCAGAGAAATAAGGCTGTTGAACACAGACCCACCTGGCACCGCTGCCGTTGGCTGGTCGTTCTTGAAGATGATGTCGAGGACGGTCTCCCCTATTCCGATAACTTTTCTTGCCATGATGAGAGCAATATGGAGTTTGAATAAATTTTTCTGCAAAGGTAGCAAAAAAAAATGCAAGATGAAAATAAAAACTGCTTTTTCTTTTGCTTTTTGCCTGCTTATTATTACCTTTGTAGGCAAATTAACAATAACCCATTAACTACAAACCATTCTGCTTATGTCTTTCTTAATGATTATCCAACTGCTCATCGTGCTTCTCGCCTTATGGGTGGGTTCTCGCTATGGCAGCCTGGCACTAGGCGCTATCTCAGGCATCGGCCTGGCCATCCTCGTTCTCGGATTCGGTCTCAAGCCTGGCACACCTCCCACCGAAGTTATCTACATCATCATTGCTGCCGTAACATGTGCCGGCGTGCTCCAGGCATCGGGCGGCATGGACTGGATGATACAGATAGCCGAGAAGATGCTGCGCAAGCATCCCGACCGCATCACCTTCCTGGCCCCGCTCACCACATTCTTCCTTACCGTGCTGGTGGGCACGGGCCACGTGGTCTACACCCTTATGCCCATCATCTGCGACATCTCGCTGAAGAAAGGCATACGACCTGAACGGCCTTGCGGTGTGGCGTCGATAGCATCGCAGGTGGGCATCACTTGCTCGCCTATCGCTGCGGCGGTGATAGCCTTTGCTGCCATCTCTGCCGACAATGGCTTTGGTGTCAACAACCTACAGATAATAATGATAACCATCCCTGCCTGCCTGTGCGGACTGATGGCCGCTGCAGCCGCCAGCTACCACCGTGGCAAGGACCTTGACAAAGACCCTGTCTTCCAGGCAAAGCTGAAAGACCCCGAACAGTACAAATACATCTATGGCGGCAGTGCCACTACGCTCGACAAGAAGATTGCCCCCGAGTCGAAGATGGCCGTCTATGTCTTCCTGATGGCCCTAGGCGTTATAGTACTGTTCTCTCTGGTACAGATTTTCGGCGGCAACCTGTTGCCGGTGTTCAACGGCAAGCCCCTTGCCATGACCATTGTCATACAGATTGTCATGATTACAGCTGCGGCGCTTATGATTATCTTCTGCAAGGCCCAGCCGAAAAAGGCTGTTGCTGGCTCAGTGTGGCAGAGTGGCATGGTGGCCGTGGTGGCCATCTATGGCATAGCATGGCTGGCAAATACATACTTCGGCAACTATACCGCCGAGATGGAGTCTATGCTCACAGGGCTGGTGAAGGCTTATCCTTGGTCTATCGCCATTGCCTTCTTCCTCGTCTCCGTGCTCATCAACTCACAGGGTGCCGTGGTAACGACCATGCTGCCACTGGCATATACCCTTGGCATCGACGGATGGGTGCTGCTGGGTGTGCTGCCAAGCGTATACGGTTACTTCTTCATCCCCAACTATCCCAGCGACATCGCTACGGTGAACTTCGACCGCTCGGGCACCACCGTCATAGGCAAGTACCTGCTCAACCACTCGTTCATGATGCCGGGCCTCATCAGCGTCTTCACCAGCACTATCGTGGCCTACGGCCTTAGCTACCTTATCATGAGGTAAACGGAAAATGATGGAAAACCAATATGTCAAGCAGTTTCCCGACTTGCTGAAGGGAAAGAAGCTACTCTATGTTCACGGCTTTGGCAGCAGCGGACAGTCGGGCACTGTTCGCCGTCTGCGCACCGTCTTCCCCAACGCCACCGTGCTCGCCCCCGACCTGCCCGTTCACCCGGTCGAGGCAATGGTACTCCTGCGACAGCTGTGCGTCGACGAGCGGCCAGACATCATCGTAGGCACATCGATGGGCGGCATGTACACCGAGCAGCTGCGAGGCTTTGACCGCATCTGCACCAACCCCGCACTGTGCATCGCCGACACCATGCACGACCACGGACTGACAGGCACACAGACCTTTCAGAACCCCCGTCAGGACGGCGTGCAGACGTTCTATGTAGACAAGGCCATGGTGAAGGAATATCGCCAGGTGTCTGAGCAGCGTTTCGAAGGTATCGACGATGACGACCGCCAGCGTGTCTACGGACTCTTCGGCGATGAAGACACCGTTGTCGACACCTTCGACCTCTTCCACCAGCACTACCCGCAGGCCATGCACTTCCACGGCGAGCACCGCATGGACGACCGCTCATTCATGCACTCCGTGCTACCCGTCATACGCTGGATAGACGACCATCAGGAGCACCGCGAGCGCCCCATCATCTATATAGGCACAGAGACACTCATCGACCCGCACCGCCAACCCGCACCGAGCTGCCAAAAGGCAGTACGTCAGCTCATTGAGCACTATCAGGTTTACTTCGTCGCCCCGGCACCATCTTCCTGCCTGTCCGAGTACGGTGCCGTGTCGCAGTGGCTGGAGCAGTATGTCAACGTGCCGGCATGGGGGCACACCGTGTTTACCAACCAGCGGCACCTGCTCTACGGCGACTACCTCATAGAGCAGACCGAAACAGCCGATGCCATGGCCACCAGCATCGTCTTCGGCAGCGACACCTTCAAGACGTGGGACGACATCTTGGCCTATTTCGACCGTCTCGGTGGGCAATAAAAAAAAAAAGAACCCGGAAAATTTGGTTTTCACACAAAAAAGTGCTAACTTTGCACCCGATTTGTGAGAAAGCCGTTTTCCGACGTACACAAGTCTCTGATTATTGGGCGATGGTGTAATGGTAACACTACAGGTTTTGGTTCTGTCATTCCCGGTTCGAATCCGAGTCGCCCAACATCTTGTCTCCAAACCTTTTTTTGTCTGAACCTACTGTCAAGCCAATGAGAAAGATTAACATTGCCGTCTTTGCATCGGGCAGCGGCTCCAACTGCGAGAACCTTATAAAGTACTTTGCCCATCATGAGAAGGCCGAGGTCAGGCTGGTGGTGAGCAACAAGGCCGACGCCCCCGTGCTGCAGCGTGCAGCAAGGTTCGGGGTGCCGCAGGCCGTTGTGAGCCGCAATGACCTTCAGCTGCCAGAGGTGGTGCTGCCCCTTCTCAACGACTATGCTATCGACTTCATTGTGCTGGCCGGTTTCCTGCCGCTGGTGCCCACGTATATCATAGACGCATACCCGCAGCGCATAGTTAACATCCACCCCTCTCTGCTGCCAAAATACGGAGGCAAGGGCATGTGGGGACATCATGTGCATGAGGCTGTGAAGGCCGCCGGTGAGCTGGAGACGGGCATGACGGTGCACTGGGTCACCCCGCAGTGCGACGAGGGAGCCATCATTGCACAGTTCAAGGTTGCCCTTTCGCCCGATGATACCCCCGACGACATTGCCGCGAAGGAGCATGTGTTGGAGATGGAGCATTTCCCCCAAGTGGTGGAACTGCTAGTGGAGAGTCTTCTTTATTCGTTCAACTGATTGCAGATTTCTTCTGCCATAGCGTTGAGGGCGACACAATCGGCACGGCTGATGTGCCGCTTACTGGCATCATAGGGCCAGGGAGCAAGGAATAGGACGCGCCCAGAAGCACAAGCATCGAAGAGGGAGTCTTTGGGCTTATAGTAATCGCGGAAGCCATTGTCTGTAAGACAGACAAACGGCAGCTGCTCACGCAGCAACACTTGCTGCACCTGCTTTTCCTGTGTAGAGATGAAAGGCGATACCAAGACCGTTCCCTTGCGAGCTTTTAGCACACAGGAGTTCATGTAATTGCGTAACGGCTCGTTATCGCCGTGTTCTGCCATCTTCACCATAAGCTGGCGCACATGCACCGTGTCATACTGGGCTGCCATCAGCAGCATGGCATTACCCACGGCATCGTAGCTACGACTGCCTATTGCCACCTCCCGCTGTACACGGAAGAAGCCTGGCCTTAACCGTTTGGTGGCCAGGCGTTGGGGGTTCATGTCTATGTAGCGGATGATGTTGGGAATTTGGGTGTTACGCCCCATCGGACGGATGAAGGGCATCTCGGCGAAGACGGGGTCAAGGCGGTAATAGGCCTCGTCGCCCATGCGCTCGCGGAGGGTGGCAGAGAAGGCCTCCAGCTGTTGGGTGCTTTCCTGGAGGGTTTCTTCTTGGTTGTTTTGCCGAAAGGCATTCGGCGTAATGGAAGAATGGGGGGGGCGGAAGGAGGGGGGGAGAGGGGGAGAGATGGGGAAGGAGAGAAAGAAGGCAGAAGGGGAGGGTAGGACCTCTGCCTTCTGCCTTTGCTTTAGCCTCAGTCTTCGGCCAGGGGGTCGAAGGTGCCGTTGCTTCCTCCGTGATTATAGTCTTGCCAGCCTATGGTCTGCGGGAGTGCTTTGTTTGAGGTCTGTGCACCAGCACTCAGTCCAAGGAAGTAGTACTTCGGACGGTAGTTCATGTAGAGCAGGTTCTTCTGCGAGTCATAGCCGTCGCCGCGTTTCTCTGTCACCACGAGGTTTTGGCTGTACCATGACTTGAGTGAGTCTAGCTGCGTGGCAATGTCGTCCTTGCGGAAGTCCACTCCCTCCGGTCGTGTCACACCGGCTTTGAGCAACGGGTCGCTCTCAAAGGTTGTCCCTCCCACTCCAAACTTGTCGGCCGTACGGAACTCTATGCTCTCGCGGCGCTGACCGTTGAGAGGCTTGAATCCCAGCCATGTGCAGGTGTTGCCTCCCCATCCGGTGAGCTGCCATGTTGACGGCGCTCCCTCTGCCATCTGTATGCCTCCGTCGAAGAGCATCCAGCGGCGCAGGTCGTCGAAACGTTTGCCCTCGTAGGCAAACTCTATCTGTCGCTCGTAGAGAATGGCACTCATGCAGGCCTGCTGGTCGGTGGCAAGGTTGGCCTGTAGACCGTAGTTGTTCTCTGCGGTATATCCTGCACGGGCGCGCACCTTCTGCAGTAGCTCCACAGCGTATGCCATGTCGCCTGCACCGCAGGCAGCCTCGGCCAGGTTGAGCAGCACCTCGGCATAGCGCAGCTCGATGAGCGGTGCTGCCGAGTAGTAGGGAGCTGCACCTTTCTCGTCAAGAGCCACATACTGGTATAGCGGTGAGCTGTTCACGTCGAGGTCGTCGCTCTTCTTTCGGACGTAGATGTTGGTCTTGCTCGTCAGCAGGTTGTCGGCACCGTATGAGTTGCCGTTAGTGGGATCGCCAGCCTCGCTCAGCTCTGTGTACCATACATAGTTCCACAGCACGTAGTTCTTTCCATCGCTGGGGTTGTTGGGATTCTTCACGCTGGCGTCGCCGTTGTAGGCCCATCGGAATCCCGGGAAGGCGAAGGTGCGGTAGAAGCGGGGGTCGCGGTTCATGAAAGGTGCGCTGCCCTCGTAGGCATACTGCGATGTCTCAAGCTTTGCGTAGGTTCCTGTGCCGGCAGGTATCTTTCCGTCGGCCATGGGGAACTGCTGCACCAGCATCAGTCCGGCTCCCTTGCCGCCGCCGCCGGTGTTCGAGGGGCGTATGTCGCGCTCCCAGCGGTTGTTCTTCTGATTGTCCAGTCCGTCGCCCTCGATGTTGTTGTACAGTGTGACGAAGACGGCCTCGGGATTCTGTCCCTGCTGCAGGAACTGTGCAGCGAAGTCGCTTCCGTTGATGTTCTTTCCCGAGGCGTAGAGGCCATAGCCGCAGGCGTTGATGCTGTCTAGCTGCTGCTTCATGGCAGTGTAAGCCTGTGTCCATCGGTTCTTGTCGTTGGTGCGGTTGAAGAGGGGGCTGGCCCACCACAGCAGCACGCGGCCTTTCAGTGCGAGGGCAGTGCCGGTGGTCACGCGTCCCCAGTTGGAGCCGCTCCATCCGCCGTTCATGGTCTTCTGGGCTAATAGGCGGGAGGCACGGTCCAGGTCGGCCAATATGAACTGCATGGTGGCCTTTGCCGATGAGCGTGGAGTGAAGTTGCCCTCTACAGGCTCCAGCACGTCGGTGACGAGGGGCACGCCGCCGTACCAGCGGAAGAGGTTGAAGTAAGCCCAGGCACGGAAGAAGTAAGCCTGTCCCAGCAGTGGGTTTTTCTGCTCGTCGGGTAGGGTGCCACTGGCTATGCCGTTGATACAGTCGTTGATGTTGCGTATGCGTCCGTATACCGATGCCTGAATGTTGTTGGTGCTGCCGGTGAAGAAGTCGGGCACGCCGTTAGTGCCGCTCATCGATGTGAGCTCTATCTCCGGGTCAACAAAGCTGCTGAATCCCGCATACTCCTCAGTAGCCTTGGCGCAGATGTCGGCATTGCCCATCGACACGGGGAAGTTGCGGTTCAGGGTGGTAGTCACGTCGCCCACTATGGGCAGACACCATGCGTAGATGTCGTTAAGGCGGCCTTCGCAGCCCTCCACATAGTTGTAGATGTCGGCATTCACATTGTCGTAGTTGCGCTTGTCGGCCAGGAAATCGTCACTACAGGAAGTGAAGAGTGAAGAGTGAAGCGTGAAGGCTGCTGCGCATACCATCCACTTCGTCATCACTGTCAGGCTTCCCTTTCCATTGTTATATTTCTTTGTCTTCATATCTCTTAGAACATTGAACATTGTTAGATGAAAGATGAAAAAACTCAGAACGACAGGTTCACGCCTACAGTCCAGGAGCGCAGGTTAGGATAGGCTCCGTAGCTGCCTGCCATGGGGCTGGTGAAGCTGTCGGGATAGGGGTTGTAGAAGTTGATGAGGTTCTGTCCGGTGACGTTCACTCGGCAGCTCTTTATTCCCACGTTGGCAAAGAGCTTCGAGGGCACGGTGTACGACAGTGTGAGCCTGTTCAGGGCTACACGTGCTGCGCTTACCCTCCAGAAGCTGCTTGTCTGTGCGTTGATGCCGTAGTAGGGGTTGGGATAGTAGGCGTCGCGGTTCTGCGGCACGGTGACATTGCCTTGTCCGTCGGTCACGTCTTCATAGACGTAGACGTTGTCGGGATTCCAGAACGACGGCAGGTTGTAGAACTCAATGTTCGACCCCGAAGCCACCGAGATGGCCTGCGAGGGCAGCGTGGCATATCCTCCCCACGATGCTCCAAGCTGTGCCGTCAGTCCGAGGCCCTTCCAATTGGCTCCCATGTTCAGTGTGAAGCCGTAGATATTGCTGCGCTTGCCCAGCTGCACCTGGTCGTTGTCGCGGTCTACTATGCCGTCGGGACCGTCGTAGGTGCCTGTCTCCTGGTTGTAGGCTCCGCGCACATCTTTATATATAAGCATGCCGGGACGCACCTTGTCCTTGCTCATGCCCATGTAGGTGCCGTAGGTGCCGTCGGCCTGCTTCAGATAGCGGTCGAAGTACTCCTCTATGTCCTGGAACGAGCGGAACATGCCCAGACACTGCATGCCCCAGAGTCCGAGGTCGGTGCGCTGCCCGTACTGTATGCTGCGGTATATCTCCTTGGGGTCGCTCTCCCAGTCCATGAGCAGCACCTTGTTGTCGCTCATGCCAGTGGAGATGCCTACACGGTAGGAGAAGTCCTTGCCTATCTTGTCGCGCCAGGTGACGCTCAGCTCCCATCCCCAGTTGTCCATCTTGCCCATGTTGACCGATGCCGACTGCGTTCCCACGGTGGCTGGAATCTCCTGACTGAGGTTGAGCAGCATCTCACGGTTCTTCTCATAGTAGTAGTCGAAGGTGACGGCGAGCCGCTTGTTCAGCACCTGGAAGTCGAGGCCAATGTTGGTCTTGTACGACTGGTCCCAGTGTACGTCCTTGTTGACGGCCGAGTTGTTCTTGTTGATGGTGATGCGGTTGTTCGAGTCGTTGCCGCTGCCAGTGCCCAGCACAATACCGCCGTTGGCATCCTGTGCGTATATCTGCATCCACTGCCATGGTGCCAGGTTGTCGCGTCCAGTGAGACCCCAGCTGGCACGCAGCTTGAGGAAGTCTATCCAGCCGAGCTTCTCCACGTTGCGGAACCACTCTTCCTCGCTTATCACCCATCCTCCTGAGAAGGAGGGGAAGTATCCCCAGCGGTGTCCGGGTCCGAACTTCGTCGAGGCATCGGCGCGGAAGAGGAACTCCAGCAGGTAGCGGTCTTTCAGTGCGTAGTTCAGTCGCCCAATGTAAGACAGCGATGCGCTCTCCGACCGTGTGAAGACGGTTGTCAGCTCGCCCGTTGCCGAGTTATACTGATAGGTGGTGAAGGGGTATGGCTGCTGACGCTGTCCCTCCAGGTATTCGGCCTCCTGCTCTGAGCGCTCTATCGAGAACAGTGCGTTGATGCTATGCTCTCCGAAGGTACGCCCGTACTGTGCCGTGAAGTTCACCTGATAGTTGTCGTTGCGTGTCATGGTGCGGTAGAGCATGTTGCCGTTGTTCAGCGACAGAGGCAGGAAGTTGCCCTCGCCCAAGTAGCTGAAGGTGGCATCGTCGCCGCTGGTGGGCGTATAGAGGTGATGTCCCGAGCCGTAGCGGTTCACCATCTGGTAGAGTGTGAAGTTAGAGCCATACTGGTTGGTCTTGCCTGTGTTGATGCTCTTCGAGTAGTTGAAGCTCATCTTCAGTCCCTTGAGTAGCTTGCTCCACCCGAAGTCGTAAGACAGTCCACCGTTGATGGTCATGTTCGACGTCATGTTGCGGTTGAAGTCGCCGTTGTTCTGCAGCACGTTGAACGAGTAGTTCTGGTTCTGCACCTTCTGCTGATTGCTGATGCCGTAAGACACGAGGTCGTAGTCGCCGACGCTCTCCGGCATGTAGCGTGGGCGTGTGAGCAGCAGGTTGTAGTCTTTCTCGCCGTTGGAGCCTCCCACCTTTAGTAGCGGGGTGTTCTTCTTGCCGTAGTCGCCGCTGACGGTGAGGTTGGCAGAGAGGTAGTCGCTCACCTTCACGTCAACGCCGGCGCGGTAGTTCCAGCGGTTGTAGTCCAGCTTGCCCAGGTTGCCGTCCTGGTTGAAGAATGAGCCTCCGGCAAAGTAGCTCACACGGTCGGTGGCTCCGCTTACGTTGATAGAGTGTTTCATCTTGGTGCCCGTCTCCCAGTATTTGTCCAGCAGGTCATAGTCCAGACCCTTCATGGCCTCCAGCTCGTCAGCCTGGAAGAGTGCAGTGGTGTGGTTAAGGCTGGTGTTTGTAGGGTCGGCAGCGGCGTAGGCGTTGTAGAGCTTGCCATACTGGTAGGCCGAGAGCATCTTAGGACGGGCCACCTCGTCGGTAAAGCCGAAGGTGCCGCTGTAGCTGATGGTGGGCTTGCCCACCTTTCCCTTCTTTGTGGTGACGAGGATGACACCGTTGGCAGCCCTGGAGCCATAGACGGCAGCCGAGGCATCCTTCAGTACGGTGATGCTCTCCACCTCCGAGGGGTCGAGGTTGTTGAAAGCCTCTGCGCCGAGGTTCTGGAACGAGTTGCCCACCTTGATGTCGTTGGGGTATATATATCCGTCGATGACGAAGAGAGGCTGCTGTGCCGTGGAGCCAATCTCTCCAAACGAGCCCACGTCGCGTATCTGCAGGCGGGCGTTCTCGCCGGGTCGTGCCTCACCTCCGCTCACCGACAGGCCGGGCACCAGTCCGCTCAGCGTTGAGGCGAGGTTGCCCGATGCCAGGTCTTGTATGTCCTCCATGGGCACGGTGACGACCGAGCCGGTGAGGTGGGCTTTTTTCTGCGAGCCGTAGCCTACTACCACCACCTCTTCCAGGCTCTGGCGGTCTTCCTGCAGGCGTGCCACGCCACCGGCTTTCACCGTCAGCGGCATGTAGCCTATGTACGATATGGTGATACGGCTGTCGGCAGGCACCTGTAGCTGGTAGTTGCCGTCGAGGTCGGTGATGACGCCGCCACCCTCCTGTCCCACCACACGTATGGTGGCACCAATGACAGGTTCGCCTTTCTCGTCGACCACCTGTCCTTTCACGGTCTGGCTCTGGGCTGCCGCTGTCATCGACAGGCATAGGCAGAGGCCCAGTGCTGAAACATGCTTATATATCTTCTTCATAATTACTGTTATTCTAGTTTCTGAGTTTTTATTTCGCATGTTTCTTAACATGCGAAAGTTGGATTACATTTATGGAACTCTCAACGAAAGTCTCTCAATGCTTATCAAAAGTCTCTCCGCTCGGCTTCGCCGCTTGGCTCGTCCAAGAACTCTTAATTCTTAACTCTTAACTCACAACAGCCACCTTGGGTCTCCGGTCTTGTGCTGCAGCTGTTCTGCTCCCGTGGGGGTGAGGTCGCCATTGGCAGGGTCGCTCAGGGCAGGGTCGCTCTGCAGTGCCGAGTGGCTGGTATCATACTGCGATGGATTCTCGGGGTCTTCATCCTCGGGCGCGCCTTCCTTCTCTGCGGCCCCATTAGCCCAATAGGTGTTTCTATCGAAGACCACACTGCCGTAGGCCGAGGCAGGCCTGGTGGCCAGCAGGCGTCGTGCTATGCCGTTGCCTCCCGTTCCACACTCGCAGAAGATGTTCTTCTCTATGTCGAAGCTGGTGTATTTCTGTCCTGCAAAGGCAGCCCAGTTGCAGAACCATCCGCTGCCCAGTTTGTAGAACGTGCTGCTCAACAGGCTCACGCTCTGCGTCTCGCCGTCGCGGTCGTAGCCGGCACGGTCCAGACGTCCGGAGTTGTTATAGCGTATGACATACTGCAAGTTACCCTCGCCGATGTTCCACATAGAGCTGTTCTTGATGGTCAGGTCTTTGATGAAGCCGCCGGGGGTGTAGAAGTATGCCCAGTTAGAGATGTTGCTCTTGGTGATGAACTGCACCTTGCAGTTCTCTATGATAAGTGTCTCCACGCAGTACTGCTTGTTGTTGTCGTAGAAGAGCATGCCCTTCACGCCGGTGAAGTCGCAGTTCACTATGTATATGGGCTTCACGGCGATGTTATAGTAGCTGCTGGTGTACTTGCCGTGGTTGATGATGCCCTTGATGCTCTCGTCGGGTGTGGGACTGAGGGCAATGGCAGCCGAGTTCTTTGCCTCGTCTGACACACCGGAGCAGTCCAGGTTGATGTTCTGCAGTGTCATCGGTGCCGATGTGCAGAAGTATCCTCCTGTGCCGTAGGTTATCTGTGCGCGGTTCTGCTTGTCGGTGGTACGCAGCACCACGTGGTGTCCTCCCAGGTCGAGGGTGTCGTTAAGGGTGTAGTGCCCTTCCGGCTCCAGGTTGTAGTAGATGGCCTCTGTAGAGTCGGGAATGGGGTTTTGGCGGAACCACTCTGCCAGGTCTGCCCCTGTAGGCACCGTTGCCAGCTCCTTGGCGAAGGTGTTGAACAGCAGCACCGTCGCCTGCTGTGCGTCGCTGTTCTTTATCTTGCTGTTGCCCACAGTCTTCACGCTCACCATGTAGTTGGTGTCTTCCTGGCGCGGCACCGTCACCGAGCAACCGTCTATGAGCGAGTCGCTCACCAGCGGTGCCTCGGGCTGGCTCTGGTCGTAGAAGGAGAAGAGGTAGCCGCTGGCTCCATGTACCACTGGCCAGCTGATGGTCTGCGTCTTGCCGTCGGCAGAGGGTGTGACGGTGATGGTCTCCTCGCCTGGCGACGACAGCTGTGTGCCCTTCACGCTACTGTCGAAACGCTCGTCATCGTCGTAGCCGTCGGCGGCACACGCAGTGAGGAACAGGGCGCTTGCCACGGCAAGAGCCACGTGCCCCCAATGGGATGCATGCTGTGCTTTTTTCATAAGATTGTCGTTTGTTATATCTGATTTGTTAGTCTTTCGTTTGTCGTGTGTTACAAAAAGCACTGCAAAGATACACATTTTCTTTTACAACAAAGCAATTATATCAAAAAAAATAAAAAAAAAGACAGAAAGGCACCCGCCAGCAGTGTGACGGATGCCATTCTTTGTCGATGTATAAATGATTAGTTACTGTGGACTAGAACAGAACTTCGTCTTCGTCAAAATCCCACAGCGACTTGCCGTGGCGGCTCAGGTTGCCGCCGGTAATGCTGTTGTCGAGCGGATTAGCATTAGTTGTATTGAATCCGTTCTCCAGCACTCCGGTGCTGCTGGCAGCAATCATCTTCTGTGTATTCACTTTTACCAGCATCGTGGCCGGTGACTGATATATCTTTTTCATAATCATTTCTTTTTTTTATTCTTAGTTGAAACTCGCCGAGGCGATACCTTAATGCTCACCTCATTCTTACTTCAAGACCTTCTTGCCATTGATAATGTAGAGACCCTTTGTGGCTTTCTCCACGCGCACACCGTTAAGGTTGTAGATGGCACCGGTGTTCTGGGTGGTGTTCACCTCGCTGATACCAGAAGCGGTGTTGTCTATAGCGATAAATGCACGAGAGGTAGCGATTGAAGCAGGCAGGTAAGCGGTGTGGGCACCTACTTCAAAATTATCGTTATTAGTCTTGTAGAATCCGATAGGATGAGTATCATCCTTATAAAGAACGAATGCGCCAGAGCCTACAACAGTTTTTTCAAGCACACCTACGAACTTGTTCTCTGACACATCGTCAGTGGTGTTTGCAGCAGCTACATCATAGTCTTTAGCAGCACCTTTCAGCAGCACGCCAGTCTCTACAGGAATTCTTGTTATCTCAGTGAACGACACCTTCTCGCCACTTACCGTTGCAATGTAGGCCGTCAGACCAGTAACACTTGTAAAGTCAAGTGCGATGTCACTGCAGTATGTAGCGTAACCAGCATCGGTGATGGTAACAGTACGATGATTTGCGTTATAGTCAGCCTCTTGAGCTGCTGCCAGTTCCTCTGCGGTAGGAGTTCCTAGGCTCTGGATATAAATGAAGTCTACAGCTGCAGTGTATCCAGTCTGACCAAGAAGAATCTCATTGTCGCTGTTTGCTAAAACAACCTCTGTGTCTGCATCGGTAGCATTGGAATTTCCTGTTGTTGTAGCCCATATTTCACGGTAGCCAGTATAGAACTTATAGGTTCCACCTGCCGATGTAGGCGAATAGAAGCGGGCAGTCATCTTGTACTTACCCTGTGGCAAGTTAGTTACAAGGGTATTACCACTTTTAGAATAACCGGCAGCACGCTGCGACGAGCGGGCCTCGGCATTACCGCTATTCACAATGCCCATGTCTGGAATATCCTCTACCTCAGCTAAGAACACCACCACGGTTCCATAGGCGAGAGTGATGGGCTATGATGTTACGCAACACTGATATAGCTTCCAACCAACTGGACAACTCTTTTGCTGAATAAAGTCCAAAGTCATTAGCTATTGCAGCACGTTCAGGCAACTGACTCTTCAAGTTTTTGTACATCTTTGAGAGTGTGCCAAAGGTTGCGCTCTCGAGTATCATCCATGCATCAGGGTTATCACCTGCCATCGACTCCCAATCCCAATTGGAATGCCCAGCAATATACTCCTTGGCAAAAGGTTCCGTACTGCGGTCAAACTCGTATTTAAATTCCGCAGCACTTTAGTTTAACTTCCTTTATAAGTACCTGAGCAACAAAAAGTTGCTCAGGATTTGGTCATGTCAGATTT
>CAMYZK010000002.1 GCA_947303825.1 uncultured Prevotella sp.
GATGGCCACAGAGAAACATCTGTTTGGCGATATTGACATTGACAAAGCTCTGAAAACCTTGGTAGATGAAATCAATGTAAAAGGAAAAGGCTTTCTTAAACAGTATCTTGTTTGTCTTGCAGAACAGACACTAACAGAAGCCGAAGAATTGAAATTGGCAGATGTGGCAATTCAGGTAATACGTGCCGATGAAATTGTCCAATATAGCGAAATAAAATTTTTCAAGGTGCTTCGTTCCAATCTGAAAGTTGTCTCAGACGAGACGTTGCTTAAAAGCATAGAAGGTATAGATGAGAACTATTTGGCTCAGGACATTCGTGCAGACTATTTGCAGATGTATGATGATTATTTCAATATGATAGAAATGCCAAAGTTTAATATAGAAATATCACCTGTTCAGCCATCTAAAAGTTGCTAGGGATGAATGAGCTTAAGACCTGTGCGTCTGCACCGTGGACGAGGTGGAGCGCATGACGGGCTACGATTTCTTCTCCGCCCTGCCCGACAGCATGGAGGAGAGGGTGGAGGCGTATGCCAGCAGAGGCGAGTGGAGGTAGAGCAAAGGTGATGCTGCTTGCCTCCGGCTACAACCCTAAGTTGGATGACGGCGTAGGCAAGAACATCGCTCCTCTGTGGAAAGCCGGTATCATTAGCCGATAAATGTTCTTCCTTGGTTTACAATTTGTTTATGGTTGTTCTGCGATAATTGTATGACTGCCAGTAGTAGCGTTTGAGCTTTTCGGAGAGGAAGGAACGTCGAATCAGTTCATGGGCAAGTGGCTGCTCTGTAGCAAAGAAATCGAGCTCGCGCTTGATGAGACGTGGTGACAGGCCGATGCGACGACCGAACTCCTCAAATTCCTCCCGGCCAAGGGTATGGGTATCGGAGAATTGCATTCCCTCACGAAACAAACCTTTGTCGAGCGCAAAGATGTGAGGTTCATAAAGATGCAGGCTCGTGTTTATCAGGTCGTATGCGGGAGTAAGGTGATACTCCCCGTCGCCACGATTTATCAATGAGAAATTCTTCAGATGGGCATCGTCGTTCAATACCAGGTAGTTGAACACCACAATGCGAAAGAACTTCAGCACTTCCACTGAAGCAGCCTTGGTGTATTTACGTATCAGTTCTGCACATTCCTCATAGCTCAGGTTGCAGTACTTATAGTCGCTGCCACCATTGGCCTTTGTCAGTCCTCCTAATGAAGCAAGGTCTTCCTGTTGGTGTTTTCTGCCATCAGGAGCCACGTCGAAACGACGTGTCAGATAGGCCGACTCGCCATCACGAAAGAAGCAAAGGGCGTTAGGCGCCGTTTCAATATGATAGACCTGAGCCGCTATCTGCATGCTCAGATGCTCATTGGCAGGACAGTACTTTCTCTCTAACAGTGAATAAGATGATGGGGCAGGTTTGAGAATGTACTGCCCCCGTTCTCCCTCTGAGGGTCTGACAAGATGGCCGTCATCGCTAAGCACTAAACTTACCTTAGGCTGTACACCAGAAAGGGAGATACGCCCCACATGACGGGCGTATTCCTCAGTGTCAGCACTTTCGTTGTTAGGGCTGTCGAAGGGTAGTATATGTGAGACCTCCTTGCCGTCAAACAATAGTTTGCGGGCTGCAGGCGAATAGGTGTTGAAACCTTCGGCAAGTGTGGAGGGGCAAACGTTCAGTGTTTCCATCATGCAATGGGTTTTACGGTTACTGCCCCAATAGTGTCATCCTGAGCCGTTGCTAAAAGAATTCCGAAGTCGTCGTTTTCATCAATATGCAGGAGCTGGGACTGCGTCTGGCGGTTAGCTCCCTCTGAAAGCATATTAAAGAAATAGGGAAACAGGTGGGCACTGCGGTAAGGCTCCCTCCGTACAGGCATCGCCAAGCAGACTGGATCCCCCTCATACTTATCGTTATAAGTATAGATGTACTGACGGTGGTCCGTCTCCTGGAGGATGCCAGCCTCTATGTCGTGAACAAACACCTTACACTGTCTCATAATCCAAAGTCTTTAGATGGATATCCATCTGTAAGCCAAGTGTGTCGAGAATCGCCAACAGGGTGCTGAGCTGTGGATTGCCTTCACCCCGCTCTGTAGCCAACAGCGTATTAAGACCCACACCTGCCAAATCAGCAAGTGTCTGCTGGTTCACACCTAAGTGCTTTCGCCGTTCCTTGATAACAACTCCAATCTCTTTTGCCTCCATATTTTTCCAGCCATTATCACAACATATTGTGATTTCGCTGCAAAGATAAGGAAAAGAAATGAAACGGCCAAGTGAAATCACAATAAATTGTGATTTTTGATGCGCAAAAAGATTTTTCGGATTACAAATCCTAATATTCGCAGCGAGTGGATTACCGCTCGGCTCTTCCGCTTGCCACCGAAGGGACGCAAGAAATCCGCTCGAGCGGGTCGCATGGTGCTCACCTGCGTCTTGTACATCCGCTCGAGCGGCTCTTCCGCTTGCCGTTCGGCTCTTCCGCTTGCCGTTCGGCTCTTCCGCTTTCACCGCTCGGCTCTGCCGCTTGCTACTGAAAGGACGCAAGAAAGCGAAGCGGATGAAAGAACCAGCGGGACGCAAGAAATCCGTTCGAGCGGATGCGGACAAATTTATTTGTTTGCCTCGATATACTCCTTCATGCGCTCCACGTGGCTGAGGGCATCCTTGCCGCGCTGCAGCCAGTCGCTGACGTGCCACTGGCCGTCCTCGTAGACGAGGGCAACGGCGCAGATGATGCTGTCGTTGTCATGGGTGAGGGTGAAGGTGGCATCGGCGGTGTTGCCATCGACGGTGACATCGAAGTCCTTAGGCGTTACGGTGCCTTTGTCCCAGAAGGCCCACATGTCAAACCAGTCTTCATAGAGGGCGTGGCCGCCTTTCTTAACCTCTATCTCACGTATCTTCTCGCAGAGGTCGTTGAACTCCTTGGAGCAGTACTGGCCTACGAGGTCGATGTTGGGTTCGCAATCGTCTTCACCGCGCGGACCAATGACGATGTTGACATCTTTGTAGGCAGCATTCAGCATGGCTATTACGCCATCCTTCGTCTTGGGAGCGGCGTTCTCGTCGGAGTCCTCTTCACCGGCATTCTCATTGGTGGTTAACTCAGCCTGTTGGGCGTTGGCTTTTTCGGTGTTGCCGCTCTTTGAGCCGCAAGCCACCATGACACACACCGACACTGCGGCGAGGGTCATCAGAAACAGTTTTCTTTTCATGGTTTAAGTTTAAAAGTTTATAAGGTTATAAGTTTATGATTTTTTGAGTTCTATGGTGGAGGGTGGCGGGAGGTTAGTATTGCTGATGTCCGCATGCAGGGTATTCTCCTTCCACCCTTAACCTTCCTCCTACAGTTTAACCTACTTCAGGAGGTACTTCTTGCCGTTGCTGATGACGATGCCGCGATACTGTGAGCCTACACGCTGTCCACGCAGGTTGTAGACGGCAGCGTTGTTGCTGGTGGTACTGACGATGCCCTTCACACTGCTGTCGGCGGCTTTGCGTATGAGCACCTTGGCCACGGTGAGGCCCATGCCCTGGACGAGCATGCCGTTGGCCTTGACATCGGCGAGCATGGCTCCGTCGGCAATGTTCATGGGGAATACCACCTCGGCATTGGTGGTGCCGGCGGGGACGGAGGGGTTGGCAGAGTTGTCGTTGGCAGCCCAGTTGTCGCTCCAGTCGGACTTCTTGATGTGTACCTGTCCGCCGTAGGGCCAGCTGCTGAGTTCGAAGGCCTCGGAGATGGCAAAGACAACGAAGTCGCCGGCAGTGGCGTCGACAAACTTGTCGGCGGGGATGGTGAACGAGTCCCAGGTGTCGAAGCGGTGTGTCTCGTTCCAGATGATGACGTCGGCAGTGGGGTCGGTGGGCACCTCAGGGGCTACGTCGGCAGTGCAGAAGTAGGCTTCCTTTAGCACGAACTGGGCCCCGGCGGGGCCTTGGATGTTGGCTTGCAACACGACTTTCTTTCCTACGGGGTCGAGGTCGACGACGGCAACGGTGGCTCCTTCTGCAAACTCAAAGAATGTTGCAGCAGTGCCTCCGTCGTATTCTACGTTGACCTTGCCTCCAGTAGCTGTCGGCTGGGCAAACTCGATGACAAACTTGTCGTAGTCGGAGTAGTCGGTGCCCACGTTGGCAGAGCCGTTCCAGGTGGCGAGCCACCAGCCCTTGCCGCTCCAGTCGTCGCCGATGGTGACAGTGTGGGTGGCGGCATCGTAGGTGGAGTTGCCCCAGCCAGAGACTAGTTCGGCAAGGCTGATAGACTTCTTGGGGTCTACGTATGGGACGTGGCTGGCGAGGGCCTCCTCATATTCGGCTTTTGTGCCGAGGAAGGCCTCTATGAGCCGCACGCAGCCTTCGGGGTTGTTGGGGGCTGCTGCCTGCCACTGCTGGTTCTGTATGAACACCTGCAGTCCGTACTTGTAGTCTTTGTTGAGGGGGACGGCAAAGAAGGTTGTTCCAGCTTCTCCTGCCCAGGAGGCAGAGGCGATGCCCTTCAGCCCGTCTTTGTTATCGTTGATGGTGACACCGTCGGTATACTCCACGGCGACGTTGAGCTTGAGCGTTGAAGGGTAAGTGCGCACCACAAGGTAGTCGTAGGCCGACATGTCGAAGAGCTCGCCAGCGGTGCCTTTCTCGGCATCGAAGGGGGTGAGCCCCCATCCGCGTCCGCCCCATCCGTCGGCTACGTAGCTGATGGTCTGTGTGGCAGGGTCATAGCTGGAGCCCCAGCCGTTGGGCAGGTCGTCGAGGCTGAGCTGATACTTGGCACTGGCTGTGAGCGACAGGGTCAGTGCCATGGTGGTAAGGGTAAATATCTTTTTCATAAGCACTAATTAGTTTGTGAGTTTATAGGTTTATGCGTTTTTTGTTTATAAGTTTGTGATTTGGATATGCAAAGTTACTTGTTTTCTTTGAAATGCAAAAAGGATTGCACCTTTTTTTATGGTGCAATCCATAATAATGTTTAATTCATGCCGTCGAACATGGCGTTGACTATCTCTATCTCGTACCAGTTCTTCATACGGCGCTCGAAGAGTCCCATCCACCAGAGTCCGGTGGTGTTGTACTCGCGGAACTTCTTTGCCATGTACTGTGCGTACTTGATGCGCTCGGCCATGTCAGGGTGTGTGCCAATGGCTCCAAACTCTCCGAAGAAGTAGGGCACTCCGAAGTCCTCGGCAAAGCGTTTGTGCACGCGCTGGAAGATGGCGTCAATCTCGTTGCGGCACTCGTCGTTGAACATCATGATGTAGTAGTTCTCCTGTGCGGTCTTGTCGTTGCTGTCGTTGCAGAACCAGTAGGGGTCGTAGCTGTGTACGGTGCAGAGCAGGTGGTTGCCGTGAATGTCCTGCGGCAGCTGCATGCCGTCGAGCTTGGCCTGTGTGGAGCCTGCGCTGTAGGGGTTGACAATGAGGTTACGGTACTCATTGTTGCCTCCTGTGGCGCGCACCACGTCGACGAAGTCTTGCTCAAGGCGGTTGATGGCTTCGTAGGCCGACGGGTTGACGGGGTCGCCCCAGTTGTTGTCTTTGTCGAGAATCTCGTTGAAGGCCTCGAAGACCAGGCTGTCGGAGTAGTCGCGGAAGCGTGTTGCTATCTGTTGCCAGATGTCTTTGTAGCGTGCGCTTATCTCGGGGTAGTCGTCGATGTCGGCATAGAGCCAGCGGTTGTCGGCGGCACCGGTGTCATGCTGCACGTTGAGTATGCAGTAGCACTTAGCCGTGAGCACCATGTCTACCACCTGCTGCACGCGGTTCATCCAGGCCTCGTTGATGACGTTGTCGGCATCGCAGTGCACGCCCCATGTCACAGGTATGCGTATGACGTTGAAGCCTTTCTCGGCAATGGCATCGATGATGGGCTGTGTGGTGACAGGCTGCCCCCACTGCTGTTCCCATGCCAAGGGCGACTTCCCCTCGGGGTTCCACCACGATCCGGTGGGGTTTGACTCCAGGGTGTTGCCCAGGTTGTAGCCCAGCTTGAGCTTTTCCAGAAACTCGAACGAGCTGAGGTGTGTGTCGCCGGGGTCGGTGGTCTTTCCTCTCTGGTTGACGGTGATGACGCGGCTCATGCCTCCTGCTTTTATGGTGATGGTGGCCTGACGGGCATCGCCGTCGTTCTTGCCCACGCTGACGCGTGTGTAGCTAGAGTGCAGGCTGTTGGCAAAGCCATAGCCGGCATGCACCTGCAGTCGGCACCAGGTGGTGTCGCTGCTCTCTGCCGTCCAGTCGCCGTCGGTGTTGATGCCAATGATGGTCGAGCTGCTAGCCAGGCTGAAGGTGAGGGAGCTTATCTCCTCGCCGCTCTTGGTCACAGTGAGCCGTGAAGCGGAGGCCTCGTTGTCGTCGGAGCAGGAGAGGAGGGGGGAGGCTGCGGCAAAGCCGCAGCACACCGAACATGCTATGAGTAAGTTCTTGATGATATTCTTTGTAATCATAGTTGCTTGGTCGTTTGGTCGTTTTGGGGGAGATTCTTGCGCCCCTTTGGTAGCAAGCGGCAGAGCCGATGGGGAGGGCGTTTGGTCGTTTTTGGGGTTAAGGTTATTTCTTGTAGAAGAGGCGGATGTTGTCAAAGCATACGTCTATCTTGCCAGTCTTGGAGCCTTGGTTGATGCTCTGTATGCGGAAGTTCTCCAGCCCGAGGGCCACGATGTCGGCGTAGGTCTTTCCGGCATAGCATGGGAAGACAGACAGCGGCAACACGTGGCGGTACCACTGCTGCATGGGTGTCTTGCCGTTGATGTCGGCCAGTATGGGACTGGCAAAGGTGCCTATGCCCTCGTTGTAGTCGGTCCACTCGAAGCCGTTGTCATATTGGTTGTCTGTGGTGCCAGTGTCGCCTCCGCTGGGCCACACTGTGTAGCGCAGATAGCCCATCCAGTCGCCGTTGTTGTAGTCGGAGTTGTTGTTGTAGACCTCCATGGCCAGGTATATATCGTTGGTAGAGGCATCGGCGGGTATGACATCGAAGGCAGGCAGTGGGAAGGTGTTCACGTCCCACGACTTACGGAAGAAGATCATGGTGCCCCACCACTGGTTGCCCTCTTCGGGCACGTTGATGCGTGCGAAGGTTCCGTCGGCTGTGTATGGCACAGCGGTGCCGTCGGTTGTCTCGTAGCTAGCATCGGGTCCCCATCCGTTGTTCACTGCATTGCCTTCAAAGTCTACCAGCAGGCAGCTGTAGTCGTAGAAGGGGATGGTGGCCTCGCCGCCTCCCGTCACCACGGTGAGCTCTGGACGGCTGCCTGCCGATGGCTTGTGGTTGAAGGAGAAGGTAATCTGGTCTTCGGTGTCGGCCACGGTATATTCGCTCTCGTCGAGGGTCACATCGCCATATTTCACAGCCTCTACCTGAACGAAGTACGTTCCTTTCACGGTGACGGTCTCTCCATTGACGGGCATGTCGGTATTGATGTCGGTGATGGTGGGAGCTGTGAGGAAGAGGGAGAAGGGATAGTAGGCTGTGCCCGCAGCAGTCTCTACCACCAGTGTCCCTGTGTCGTAGCTGAGGGTGGGAATGGTGACCTTGAGCTGCGATGAGGTGACGTAGGCTTCGCTGGCGTTGAGATGGTGGTTCTGCGATATCACCTCATAGTTCACGTCGGTATGCTCGCCGCCTATCTCCGTCCACTCTGTCTCGTTGAGCTCGTCAACGGTGAGGCTGGTGAAGTATACCTTCTCTATGTCCACGAGGTTCTGTCCCAAGATGCGCAGCTCGTCGCCTGCCTTTCGTGGATAGCGTGCCTGCAGCAGCGACAGCACGGGTGCCGGTGCGGTGATCTTGAACTGGTAGGAGGCAGTGCCGTGCGATGTCTCCAGACGTATCTCGTCTTTTATGGAAGAGTCGAAGGCGGAGAGCTTGAAGCCCGACTCCTCGGTGGGCACGGTGATGATGATGCTGTGGGCGGTGTTGAGTGTGGGGTTGAAGCTCACCTTCTGTCCGTTGATGAAAGCCTGCTGCACGTCGGCCAGGTTCTCGCCGATGACGGCTATCATCTGTCCTGCCGATGCTTTCTGGAAGGTGCTGTCGGCCTTGGCGGGGTCGCACGAGCGCACGGCGGTAATCACCGGCGTTCCCATACCCTCTTCATCGTCGGTACAGGAGGAGAGGGAGGAGGCTGCGAGAAAGCCGCAACACACCGTACATGCTATGATAAAGCTATTGAAGATGTTCTTTGTAGTCATAGGAGTTTATGAGTTAATGAGTTTAGGGTTGTCGTTCGTCTCCAAAGTCGTAGTCTATGGCGGCTTGCTTGAAGTAGGGGTTCTGTATCACGTCGGTCTCGGGGTAGGGCATGAAGATGTTCGACTCTGAGAGCGTGATAGGAATCATGTTTGGGTTGGCTCTCACAAGTGCATTGAGGTCGTACTCGTAGCCTTCATCCTTGGTCCAGACGATGTTTCCGTTGTCGAGTACATTTGTTGCATTGACATCCTGGTTAAGTGTCATGAAGTTGTTCCAGTAAGTTCCACCGGCGTGGTTCACCCAGTCGGCAAAGTACCAGCAGTCGGTACCGTTGTTGAGGTAGCATCGGTAGCTGAAGGTTCCGTCGGCATTCTTCAGGATGTCGTTCTCACGAATCTCATACGAGCGGTGCTGCACGTTGTTGAAGAAGTTGAGCATATACTGTGGCTTCCACCGGTACCACACCACCATGTCAAACCAGTTGAGGTATTCCATGCAGAACTCTATGCGTCTCTCCCTTATAAGGTCGGCCAGGCTGAAGCTCTTCTTTGCCGGGAGCTTTGCCCTGAGTCGTGTGGCGTTGAAGGCTTTCAGAGCCTCGGCATCGCTGGTCTGCTCGTTGTTGCCCAGCAGAGCCTCGGCCTTGGTGAGGTAGACGTCGGCCAGTCGCATGATATAGGTATTGAGTGGCGAAGCCATCTGGTCTAGCTCGCCGTTGGCATCGGCCTTGCGTCCGAGGACGCCTTTCTTCACCTGCATCCAGTTTTTCCTATAGGTATATCCGCCCTTGTCTGTCCACAGGTAGTCATAGTGGCGGCCGTAGGTGAAGAAGGTGCCGCGCAGTCGGAAGCTGTCGGCGGGTTCCTCGTTGTAATAGTCTATCATGTCGGGCGATGGGCACAGAGATCCGCCCCATACGTTTACGTCGTCGGAGATGTCGTTGGAAGCCAGGTCGCTGTATGTGGCATTCATAGAGCCGTATTCGCCTGAGCTGGGCTTAGCCCACCTGAGGGCGAGGATAGTCTCGGGGTTGTCGTTGTTCTGCATGCGGAAGAGCTGCTCGTAGTCGTCCATCAGACTGTACTGTCCGCAGTTTATCACCTCGTCGCACAGGCTCACCACCTCTTTCAGTATGGTCTCGTTGCGCTGGTGGTCTTGTGTGTTGGTGGCATCCCATCCGCTCTGGGCAAGGAGCACCTTTGCCAGAATGGCCTTGGCAGCATAGCGTGAGGGGTGGTTGTCGGTGCCAGTCTCGGGCAGGTTGTCGATGGCTCTGCGCAGGTCGCGCACAATGAAGCGCAGCACGTCGCTCTCTTTCGTCAACGGCCTTATGGGGTTGTCTATTATCTCCTGGTTGTCGTCGTAGAGCACAATGTCGCCCCATCCGCGCAGCAGGTAGAAGTAAGCCACGGCACGCATGAGGTAGCACTCGCCGTAGGCCTGGTGCTTCACTTCCTCGCTCACACCGCTGGTGGCATAGATGCGTATGTTGTCCATCGTCTCGGTGGTCATGCTCACCACGTTGTACAGTGACTTCCATGCGTCAGACACATTCTCGTTGAGGCCTGTAAGCTGGAACTTGGCAAACTCGGAGTTGACGTAGGGGTTCCAGGCGTCGTTGGCGCGTGTCGATCCCATGTTGAGCAGTGACCTTCGGTTGAACTCGTGCCATGCGCGGTTGTAGAGGGGGTTGATGGCCTTGATGACGGCATCGTCGCTGTCGTAGTACTGCGGCACCACGTAGTCGCTGTTGGTCTGCTTGTCCAGGAAGTCCTCTCCGCAGGAAGTGAGCGCTACGCTAATTGATAAATGACAAATGATAAAGGTAATACCTATCAGCTGCCTTCTGCTTATCTTGGTAATCATATCTCTTAATGGTCTGTTTACTGTTCTGTTAGAAACGGACTTTCAGTCCAAAGTTGTAGATGCGCTGTGAGGGGTATCTGTAGATGTCGATGCCCTGTAGTATGACGCTCTGGTTGTATGCACCTATCTCGGGGTCGTAGCCGTCGTAGCCTGTTATGGTGAAGAGGTTCTGTGCGTTGGCATAGAGCTGCACCCAGTCTACTCCCACTTTCTTTGTCCAGCGGGCAGGCACGTTCCATGACAGCGAGATGTTCTTCAGCCGCAGGTACGAGCCGTTTTCAATGAATCTGGACGATATGCGGTTGTTCTCGTTCAAGTTGGTGCGTGCAGGGTTGATGCGCTGGCTCTCTGCCGTGGCTGCGTTTGGCACGTAGACGTTGCTCAGGTCGGTGCCCAGACCGTTGGGGTCTATCAGCTCCACCTTTGCATAGTTGGCCACCATGCCCAGATAGTTGCCCCAGTTGAGGTAGTTGGTATGGCGTTCCTTTATGTAGTTGTAAATGTCGTTGCCCACACTGCCGTTGAAGAAGAACGACAGTTCGAAGTCTTTCCATGTAATGACATTGTTGATGCCGAAGGTGAAGTCGGGGTTCGGGTCGCCAATGTATTTGCGGTCGCTCTCGTTGATGACGCCGTCTTTGTTTACGTCTTCAAAGATGTAGTCGCCCACCCATACTCCGTCCACCTGTATGGGGTGCATGTTTCCTTCGCTGTCTACCGGTCGTGCCACCTCCAGTCGGTTGCCGTTGGCGTCAAGCATATACTCTCCCAGCTGGTTCTTCTGGTAGAAGTCATCCTCGCAGGTAAACATTCCGATGACGTTATATCCGTAGAAGCGGCCTACAGGTCCTCCCACGTCGGTCAGGGTGTAAGTCGATGCGTTGTTGGGGTTCACGCCCGAGATGGCAGCTGCCGAGCTGTTGAGTTTTTTCAGTTTGTTGCGGTTTAGCGAGAAGGTGAGTCCCGTGCGCCATTCCAGGTCTTTCTTCTTGATGTTCACGGTGTTGAGGGTTATCTCTATACCCTTGTTCTCCATGCTTCCTGCATTCACCTTGGGTGCCTGCATGCCCATCCAGTCGCCGGTGAGCACATAGAGCGGCAGCACGGCATCCATCAGCAGGTCGTCGGTCTTCTTATAGTATGCGTCAACAATGAGTTCTATGCGTCCCAGCAGGTTGAGGTCCAGTCCCAGGTTCCACGAGTTGGTGCGCTCCCATGTTAGTTCGGGGTTTCCCAGGTTGTTGGGCAGGAATCCCGTTCCCCATGCGGTAGTCACGGCTTTCAGCGTTGAGAGGTAGGCACCGCTGCCAGCCTGCTGGTTGCCCACTAGTCCCCATCCCAGGCGCAGCTTCATGTTGTCTATCCATCTTACGTCTTGCAGGAACTTCTCCTGGTTGATGCGCCAAGCCACGGCAGCCGAGGGGAACCATCCCCAGCGGTTGTCCTTGCTGAAGCTGCTTGAGCCGTCGGTGCGCAGCGTTGCGGTGAAGAGGTATTTGTCGAGGAGGTTGTAGTTCAGTCGTCCGTAGTAAGACTCTATGGCCCACTCGTTTTCACCGTCGCCGTTGGTGGCGGTGTCGCTGTCGCCCACGTTGAGGAAATGAATCTGGTCGCTAAGGTAGCCCTTGCGTGTGCCGCTGAGGAATCCCCACAGTCCCCACTGAGCCTCATGTCCCAGCATGAGCTGCAGATGGTGTCCCTTCATGGGGTCGAGGTCGTAGGTGGCATATTGCTTGAACGAGCTGTACTCGTTTTTGTCAATACGTCGTTCCGACTCCGATGTGATGATGGTAGAGCCGTACTGGTAGTCGGGCTGGAACTTGTTGGTGTAGTTCCACGAGCGGCTTCCTCCGTACTCTATGCGCAGGTTGAGGTTTTTCACTGGGAAGATGTTGGCAAAGAAGTTGTAGTCCAGTCCGAAGTTGCGGCGGTTGTTCTCGCGCATGTCAGCCTCGAAGAGCGGGTTCTGGTATGAGACGTTGAACTTTGAACTCATCTCTGAGTTGAAGCCGTAGCTGCCGTCGGGGTTCTTGGCAGCCACGTCGGGAAACTGCTGCAGAGCGGTCTGTATGACGTTAGACTCGTCGAAAGTCACGGTGCGCTTGGTGTTTGACATGGAGAAGTTAGCTCCTGCCGTCATCCATTTGTTTACGTTCATGTCGAGGTTGGCCCTGAACGATGCTCTCTGGAAGCTGGAGCCTATGCCTATGCCGTCCTGGTCGAGCAGTCCTCCGCTCACCGAGAAGCGTGTGCCGTTGGCGCCTCCGCTCACGTTCACCTGATGGTTGTGCATGAAGGCCGTCTGGAAGAGCACGTCCTGCCAGTCGGTGCCTTCGGTGAGCAGCGACGGGTCTTTGAAGTCTTCGCGCATGGCCCAGTCGCCGCCGTAGAGACGGCCTCGCTCGTTGTAGAAGGCGGCATACTCTTTGAGGTTCATCAGCTTGAGGTTCTTCGGAATGCTCTGCCATCCCACGTATCCCTCATACTGTATCTGCGTCTTGCCCTCCTGTCCGCGCTTGGTGGTGATGAGCACCACGCCGTTCTGTGCACGCGAGCCGTAGATGGCCGTGGCCGAGGCATCTTTCAGCACCTCGAGCGACACGATGTCGCTGGGGTTGAGTGCCGACAGCGCACTGGAGTTGCCGTCGGTCTGTCCCGAGACGGCAATACCGTCGATGATGTATAGCGGCTCGTTGGCCGACAGTGAGTTGACACCGCGTATCTGCACCGAGATACCACCACCGGGTGCTCCTGAGTTCTGCGTCACCATGACACCGGCAATGCGTCCCTGCATGGCCTGCTCAATATTGGTGTCGACACCCTGCTTGATGGCTTTCTCGTCTATGCTGCTCACGGCTCCGGTAAGGTCTGATCGTTTCATCATGCCATAGCCTACCACCACCACTTGGTCGAGCATGGCAACGTCTTCGGCCAGCTTGAAGTTGCGCTCGCCGCCTCTCTGTACGTGTGCCGTCTGGGTTTTGTAGCCCACAAACGACACTTCGAGCATCTGTCCTGCCTTCATGCTTATCTGGTAGTGGCCGTTAAGGTCGGTGATGGCTCCGTTGGCAGTGCCTTTCACTTTCACCGTGGCACCAATGATCTCGTCGCCGGTTGCGGCATCGGTCACGGTGCCTTGCACTGTCACCTCCTGTGCTGTGGCTGTCAGTGGCACTAGCATCAGTATTACTGCCAGCAGTGCCGTGACTCTCCGTGCCTTGGTGAGCAAATGGATTGTTTGTTTCATTTTGTTATGTTTATTTTGAGTTTTTGAGTTCTTTTTCAGGAGTTTAGGAGTTCAGGAGTGTAGACATTTGTTTTGCTGATGTCCGCTGCCTATCATTTATCATTTAGGCCGCAGACCGCTTCTACTGATGCCCGTATGCAGGGTAAACATATCTATCATTTTTCATTTTTCATTTAGGGCGAAGCCCGATTGTACTTCCTTATCACTGCAATGGTGCTGCTGTCGCAGTCGAAGACCGAGTTGAGTCCCTGTGCCTCCTGTGCTGGGTCGCCGCAGTAGGGGTCGCCCACCTGCCACTGTTGCTGGTGCACGGGCCGTGCCTCTCCTGCCCATCCCCAGAAGTTGCAGCCTTTCACTATGCTGTCGCTCATAGCCATGTTGAAGATGAAGTCGTAGTAGCGGTCGCGTGCTGTTGTAGGCGATGCGGGTTCAAATATGAATCCGTCGCGTGGATAGCCGAACTCCTCTACCACCAGGGGTTTCTGCAGTTTGCGAGCAATGCCGATGTGCTCTTTCAGATATTTTCCTGAGTTGTCGCATGCCCTCCCAATGTTCTCCTGCAGCGAGTCTTGCTTGGCCCAGCTCCAGTTGTAAGGCCAGATGTGTGCATTGAGGTAGTCGATGTTTGGGTCGGAGCAAATCTTCTCGTAGAGGCTGGCATCGTTCTCGCACCCCCAGATGCCTTCAGAGCCGATGGATATGAGGTGGTTCTTGTCCAGGCTGCGTATCAGTGCCGATGCCTCTCTGAGCCATTTGGCAAACGGCTCCTTTGCCTCCTGGCTGAAGGCGCGAGGCTCGTTGCCTATCTGCCATGCCATGATGGTGGGGTCGTTGGTATATGGTGTGTTGGTATATCGGTTGGTACGCCCTAAGATGAAGCGTACATAGTCGTAGAACAGCTGGTGGGCTTTGTTGTTTGAGGCATATTTGCTCATGGCCTGCATGAACGCCGGATAGCCGTCCTCGTTGGGGCGAGGCTGCTTGCCTGCTCCTGCCTGTTCCAGATAGTAGCCGTAGCCGCCGCTCCACTCCCATGAGTTGTTAAGATAGAGCACGGCCTTCATGTCTCTTGCTCCCATCTCCTTCAGCAGGTAGTCCAGGCCGGCCAGTATGGTGTCGTTGTACACTCCGGGGCTTACCTGTAGTGTGGGTTCCACCTTGGTGGTGACGCCGCGCTGCCCGTCGCTGCCCACTAGTATGCGCAGGTTGTCCAGGCCTAGGCTGTGCAGCTTGTCCAGTTCGCGACACAGGCGCTGGCGGTCGCCACCCTGCCCTTCAGAACCGAGTATGGCTCCGTACCAGAAGTTGGTGCCTACAAAGCGGTACTCCTGTCCGTTGAGCTTAAACGAAGCTCCATTGCGCTGTACAAATGGGCTGGCCTGGGGTGCACCTTTCTTTTCTGCACACGACACTAAAGCCATCAGCACTATGGCCAATGTCCATGTCAGCTTGATTAGTGTTCTCATATTGGTCTTTTCAGTAGTTAGTTAGTAAGACTGATAATCGGCGGCAAAATTACTAATAATTCTTTACATCTGTTTGTACTTTTATAACAAATTGCTATACTTTTTTCACATATCCTGCAGGGGTTCTTGCGTCCCTTCGGTTCTTTTAGTCGCTACGCTTTCTTGCGTCCTTTCAGTAGCAAGCGGCAGAGCCGAGCGGTAAAAGCGGCAGAGCCGAGCGGCAAGCGGCAAAGCCGAGCGTCACCCCTGCCTGTGGTCTGTCGCCCCCTTGGGGCTTATCAGATGAAAAGATGATAAATGATTCAAGTTCCGCAAGCTATGAAAGCAAGCATCCACAAAGCCCTGAAAGGGCTTAAGAACATAGGCGGGGGTGATAACCCCCGTAATGGAACGGCATTTCAAGACAAAGCCCTGAAAGGGCGAAAGAACTATGTCGCCCTTTCAGGGCTTTACCGCAGAACTTGCGGAAGTTGAATAAATGAAAGATGATAGATATGATTACCCCTGCATGCGGGCATCAGTAAAACTAGCGTCTTTAACTCCTAACAAAAGTCTCTCAACTCCTATTCGCTCGTATAAAAGTCAGTGATGCTACGAATAGCTCTTGAGCATACAGGGCAGAAGTTTTCCACCTCGTTTATCTTCATGCGGCACTCCTGTGCAGGTCGATAAACCCCTTTCGACTGGTAGCCACCGCCTTCGAACACACCCACACGCTGAGTGGCGGCGTTGAGCCGTTGGCGCTCACTGTCGTTGCGCACCAGTCTGTAGTTTGGCACGCTCTTGTCGGCCGGTGTTGGTATGGCTGTGCCGGGTGGCAGCATGTCGGCCCATTTCGACTTGAAGTCTTTAAGGGTGGTGAGGTTGGGCTCCCACGGCTCGGTGTCGGCAGGATACATGGTGGTGTAGCCGTCGTCATAGAAATACTCGTCGCCCAGCCCGCCGTAGGCATGTCCGAATTCGTGCACCAGCACCTGGTTGAAGGTAGGATGGTCGCTCGTTGTCACTGTCAGCTGGTTGTAGATGCCTCCTCCTCCGTAGGTGTCGCTGTTCACCAGCACAATGACGTGTTCGAAGGGCACTCCTGCCAACAGGTTGTAGAGCCGGTGCATGTCCTGCGTCATAAGGTATCGGTTGGTATAGAAGGTGTCGTAGTGGGTGTTGGCGGGCGTGGCGTTCCATATCTTCTGGTGAGGCACGCTGGTGCCAGACTGTGGCGACTCGGCAGCTACGGCAACGATGTTGAAGCGGTCTTTCATCGATGTGAAAGGCTCGTGTGCAAAGAGGGCGTCGGCCAGTCGGCGGCAGTCGGCATAGAACTTGTCCATCTGCTGCCTTGTATATCCTTCGGCCACCACAGCCAGGTCAATGCACCTGACGATGTCAGGTTCTTTGTCATCGGATACCTCCCGGCCGTCCAAGCTGTCACTGCTACGGCTGATGAATTTGCCTCCCTTGCATATATAATAATGTGGGAAGGTGCTTTTCGACAGTTTTCTGATAAGAATGTCGTCGGGATTGATGGTGTGGGTAAGCTGTGCGGCAGTGTTGGCGTGGAAGTCGGTCAGTACTACGCTCACATCAACAGCCTTTCGGGGCATAGGCACGTTGAAGCTGGTTTGAAAAGCCTTTTTCACGTGTGTAGCCTCTTCGGTGGCCTGCCACTCCTGGAAGAGCGTAGAGAAGGTGTGTGTGTAGATGAGTTTTCCGGTGTCATGGTCGTAGAGCCTCACTTGTCCGTTGCCCCGCAAAGGTGTTTCGGCAAGCCTGGCCCTCCTTCCAGCCCACTGTGTGGTGACGTATGCCTGTTCGAAGTATATGGCCTGCTCCATGCTGTCGCCTGCAAGAATATAGTCAAGGCGCAGGTTACGTCCGTCGAAGTATTCGTCGAACGTCTGCGCCTTGACACCCATTACCAGTACAGTCAGTAGTAGGATGGGGAGTATCTTCTTCATAGAATAATGTGGGAGTCTCTCCTTACGTCTATCTGTAGAATTTCAGGAACTGTTTGTACTCGTCGCAGCGGCTCACATAGTAGCTGGTGCGTGAGGCGTTGGCACGTTCAAAGTCGGCAAGTGTGGCAAACGCCTTGAAGTGCTCGGTGTTGCGTTGAACCGTGCGAACCATGTTGTAGTTGCTGTCCCAGTCTTCCTTATACCATGCCGGATTGTTGAGGTAGTAGTAAGAGAGGGCATAGAGCGACTTCTCGCGCAGCTTGAAGTCAGACGACTTGCTAGCCTCTTTGAGCAGGTTTCTGGCCTTGGCAGTCAGGTCGGTCTCGTTGACTCGTAGCGTGTCGTATATGCTTTTGCCGTCGCGCATCAGGAACCAGCAGTCGCCGGTGTAATGGGCCTGAGCATAGCGCACGGCAAGGTCGTAGCATCGCTGCTGGCGTGCCTGCCCGCTGAGTGATTTCAGCTCCTGCTCCATCTGTTGCATCTCGCTGGCAAATGTTGCTTTGGGGTTGCTGCCAAGATGCCATTTGTTGTCGCCCCACTCGTCGTTGGTGTCCAGCCATTGGCGTCTCATCCAAGGCTCTACGTCTATCTTGCGCTTGGCGGCATAGCAGGCATAGCCTTTCTCCTCATAGAAGGAGACGGGCACCTGGCGCAGCCATGTGAGGGCCTTCTCCCATTGGCACAGGCGCAGGTATTTGGTTCCTATGAGGTCGGTCATCATGTCGTTGTCTTTGCTCAGGTGCTGCTTGAGGAACTTCTCCAGGGCGTTCTTGGCAGGGGTCTTTGCATAGTCAACATATTTCAGCAGATGGTCTACCTGCATGGTGTCCAGGTAGCTGTTGTACGACGATGCCTCTGTTGCGCGTAGAATGGCTAGGGCTGTCTCGGGTCTGTTCACTTCGGTATACTTGTTGGCCAGCACCTGGTATACAAGCCTGTCGGTAACATTGTGGTAGTGATAGTCTGTCTTGCTTTGGTCTTCCAGCCATTCCAGCTCTTTTGCCAGGTAGTCGTCGAAGAGAGCGTCGGGAACCGACATTGCCGACTTGATGTACAGCCATATCACCCTGGCGTTGTCTTTGATACGGTCTGAGTCGTCGAGGGTTGCAGCTGTGCGGGCATCGTTGAAAGCCTGCTCGCGCATGCCGTACATGTATTCCAGCCATGCCTTGGCACTCATCCACAGTGCGGGGTTATTGCTCTTCTTCTCCTTGAGCACCTGAGAGGCCAGCTGTATCATCTGCATGGCTTCTGCCTTGCTTATGTCGCGCACGAAGAGTTTTCCGAAGCCGTCCTTGTCAACAGCCTCCTGTGTATTGTTGACAAAGTCCTGCACCAGGAAGGGCAGGGCAGGCGAGTTGGGGTTGGACAGGTATTCCTGCTTGATGGCTTGGCACGAGCGCTTCTTGTAGTATTGTGTCATAAGGCTGTTCCAGTCGCCCTGGTCGGCAAATATCTTCACTGCATCCTTGGTGCGTCCGGTCTTGAGCAGTGCACCGGCATAGATGTTGCGCATCATCTCCTGATAGGGTGAGTATTTGTATTTGCTAGCCGTCTTCTCAAAGAACTGCACGTTCTCGGCATGCCGGCGCAGCAGCATGTTGCACCGCATGAAGAGCAGGGCGTGCTGGTCTTTCATGGCCGAGTTGAGCTTGCCCTGTGCGTAGATGCGTATCTGGCTCAGCGTCTTGTCGCGCTGCACCAGCTGGGTCTTCGTGGGGTAGTTCCAGCTGTACTGGTCGCTGGCCACGTCGTCGGAACACTTAAGATACGACTTCAGGTTGGTAACGTAGCTCTGCATCAGCAGGTCGCCCTTGCGCTTTGCCACTTCCATCACCTCCTCGGCATCGAAATAGTAGTATTCATCGTTATTGCCGATGTATTTCTGCCAGGCTTTGTCGGTCTCCTTGCCGGCAGTAGCCCAGAGATGGTTGTCATCGCGCACGTTGAACAGATAGTAGTTGTGTGTTTCAATAAAGAAACATGCCAGTGCGGGCAGTGCTATTGCTGCCAGCAGGCTAATGACGAAAAATTTCTTCATAGGTTTTGGTATTATATCGGTTAATATTCTCATTTTCCAGATTATAGACAATTATTGAACGGCTCAGTTCGGGCCGCTGTTTTTCCACCAGCTCTTTCACTCTGAGTATCTCGCTGGCCTCGACAGTGTGTACCACCCTTACCCCCTGAATGTCGCGTTGCCACTCGTAGACGGGGTAGGCAGCAGCCAGTGGAAGCCGATAGTCGGGCAGGTGGCGTGCGTAGGGATAGACGTCGCGGTAGTCAAGCACAGGATTGCGCTCCTTGAAGTTGCGCGGGTCGCCGGTGTTGTAGAGCATCAGCACACCATAGTCGGCAGGAGGCGGGGCCATCTGTAGCTGGTGCAGACGAATGGTTACCGACAGTGCCATGCCGTGAGAGCGTGCTTCGCTGCGCACCTGGCTCAGGAAGTCGTAGAATGTCTGTCGGCTGCGTGCTGTGTAGTCGCAGTCTATCTGTATCTCGCTTACGGGCTTGATGTCGTTGGTCTCGTTCATCTGCAGTATGCGGTTCACCAGATGGTGTGCCAGCGAGTCGTGGCGTTGGTGCATGCAGTCTTCCATGATGTAGACCGTGGGGACCAGCTGTATGTCTTCGGGCAGTGTGTCGCTGAAGGTGATGGTGGCGTTGGGAATGGGTCCCGGTGCCGTAGTGCTGTCGCCCATCACCACGTCGAAGTAGCGGCAGTAAAGCTTCGTTATGCCATGCCTGCTGATGAATGCCCGCTCTATGGAGTCCAGACGCAGGTCGGTGTTCCAGTAGTATGCCGAGTTGGCTATGGGCAGACTCTCCGGCTGTTGTCTGTTGCAGCCGGTGACGGCGGCAAGCATCATGGCAGCTAGCAGTAAGGGTTGAAGCAGTCTTTTCATGGTTTGTGTGTCAGTTTCTGTGGTATAAATGTAAGGTCTGTGCCCTCTTCGGTGACATCAAGCTTGACGTGACAGCCCTCTATCAGGGGGAAGTTGGGGCGTGCATGCCCAGTGGGGAAGCCGTAGCACACGGGTATGTCGTAGTGTTGCAGGTACTCGTGCAGCATCTCCTTCATGTTGGCAAAGCCGCGGTCGGGGCGGCGGTAGGAGGTGAAGTGGCCTAGCACGATGCCCTTCAGACGCGGTAGCACGCCTCTCACCTCCAGGTGGTGCAGCATGCGGTCTACCTTCGAGATGGGCTCGTCGGTGTCCTCGATGAAGAGTATGAGGTCGTTCTTCAGCCGCAGACAGTCGTACTGTGAGCCAGCCAGCGCACAGAGCACCGAGAAGTTGCCACCCACCAGTATACCCTCGGCGTGGCCCTCCTGGTCCAGCTCATGGTGGTCTACGTGGTATGTTGGCAGCCGTCCCTCCAGCATTCGCTGCAGCGTGACGCAGACGCTGTCGGTGCCGCCGTTTGATGACAGTGTACCCAGCATGGGGCCGTGAATGCTCATCACTCCCGCCACCACCGACGTGCTGTGCAGGGCGGTGATGTCGCTGAAGCCTATGAGCCACTTGGGGTTGAGACGGAACTCCGTGGGGTGTATGTGCGAGAGCAGCTGCACAGCTCCGTCGCCGCCGCGTGTGCACATGATGGCACGGCAGGTGGTGTCGCGCAGGGCCCATAGCAGGTCGGTTGTGCGATTGGCAATGGTGCCGGCAAAGCCGTGATAACTGTCAAGCACATGGGGAGCCACCACTGGCTCGTAGCCCCATTGACGCAGTATTTTGCAACCTGCATCTATGGTCTTGGCGTCAGGACGGCTAGAGGGAGAGATGACGGCAATGCGGTCGCCGGGCTTAAGAAAAGGAGGCATCAGCATGGCGGGACGCTGAGCCGTGCAGGGGTGCACAGCCAGCAGCAACGGCAACAACATGATTACCTTCTGTAAGAAACTATAAATCGTCATTTCGAATGCAAAGGTACAAATGTTTCTGCAATTTCTGCACTTTCTTCAGAACAATATGAATTTTTTTTGTACTTTTGCACCCCAAAAGAAGAAAAAACATTAGTTTAAAGATGAATACCTCTGTGAAAGCCCCCAATTCTGGGATATTGAATAAGATGCGCTACCTGTTGCGCCACTACCCATTAACGCTGCTCTGCCTAGCACTTATCTGGTATCTGTGCCTCTTCATCACCATGCCCGAGACGCCCATGGACGATGTTCCCTTCATAGACAAATGGACACACCTGGTGATGTATGGCAGCCTGACGTCGGTTATGTGGTGGGAGTACAGGCGCTGCCATACCAGCCTGAACGGTGTCAAGCTGGTGCTGCTGGCGTTTCTGGCACCCATAGCCATGAGCGGCGTGATAGAGCTGCTGCAGGCCTATTGCACCACGACGCGGGCAGGCGAGTGGCTCGACTTTGCAGCCAACAGCACCGGCGTGCTGCTGGGCAATATGGCTGGACTCTTCCTCATGCGGTGGGTAGGTAAGGCATGAACTATCTTCCTTCTGGCACCTCCAAGCGCCATGTACATCAACAGGCACTGTAACAGCTCACGCCCAAACGCCCAAACGGTAAAGAATCACCACATTTCTTATGCAAAAATTTGGTTGTTAAAGAGATATTTAGTATCTTTGTAGCCCAAAAGACTGCAACGTATAGCATAGTCGCCAATAACATCGGACATCTACAAACAATCCTTTATATACAATCTTTATTTTTTAACTAAAACAAAAAGCTTATGAAAAGAATTACGCAATCTTTGCTGGCCTTGCTTCTGCTGATGCTGGGCGGAGCAACGGCAAACGCTCTGGAGACGTATGACTTCCAGGATTTGTGTATGGCTCTTGGCAAAGGCGGCCCATGGGCCGTCAACGACGGTGGCGATGCCGGCTTCACGCTTGGCACCGACGAGGCTCCCGCAGTGATGCACTACCTTGGCGACTATACAGTTGGTGACCAGACCTTTACTTGGAACCAGCGTTTCGCCTATGAGTATGTGGATGGCCGCGGCAAGTTCACCATGCGCAACAAGAGCAACAAAAGGGATGGTAACTGCGGCATGTTCTCTTGGGACTACGCCCACTACTTCTCCGTGCTTGATCTGAAAGCCGGCGACAAGGTGACCATTACGTGTCTGGCAGGAACGACAACGCTGGTGTCGAGCAATGTGGAAGGCATTGACGCTGGTACAGAATTTGGGAAGGTTGCAACCACCTATACCATTGCCAGCGGCGACCGCCTGGACATCCAGATGCAGAAAGCCACGCTCATCTCGAAGATTGTCATCGAGCCTTACGGCGTGGAGACCGTTCCCGTCATCACCGTATCGCCAAAGACGCTAAACCTCATTCCTGGGGCTTCGGCCAAGCTCGGTGCTACTGTAGACCCCGCTGGCGCAGAAGTGAAATGGAAGAGCAGCGACGAGTCGGTAGTCTTTGTTGACAACGACGGCGTGGTGGTGGCACAGACGCCTGGCACTGCCGAGATAACCTGCTACTGGGAGTCGGGCATCAGCGATGCCAAGGCTTCCGACGTCTGCGTGGTGACCGTCGCCGACATAGACATGGCTCAGCTCTCGCTGGCAAAGAGCTACGACTTCACCGCCCTGGGCGATGTGACGCTCACCCTGCAGGCCGATGCGGCAGGCAAGATATGGAATGCAGCCAACAACACCAACAACAACGTGTTCTTCTGCACCAACGACGGACTTGAGCTTCTCGCAGTACAGGCTGCCGCACCTGCCGACGGTAAGGGCTGGAGCATCGTTGACGGCGATGGCCTCGTGCTGGGTACAGGCGCTGGCCGCTGTGCTGCCATCGGCGGCATCAAGGCCGGACAGATTGTTGAGTTCGTCTACACTGGCGACGCCTTCTACACCAAGAACGACGGCACCAGCGATGACGGTATTGAGAAGACGGCCCTCAACGAGCAGCAGGGACGTGCCATGTACAAGGCCGCTGCCGACGGAATGATAGGCTTCGAGCTTGTCAAGGGCAGTGCCGTGAGGCAGATATACGTCTACGAGGAGAACGGCCCCAAGCCCTATCAGTTTGTGGCCAGTGAGTGGCCTGCCGGCGACCCCGGCCGCATTTCGGCCAGCAACGTGGTGGTCGATGCCGTTGCCAACACTATCACCGTCGATGCACAGGGCGACAACAATGTTGCTCTGAACTTCAAGACCGACAAGACCTACTACATCACCAAGCCTGTGAAGTACTTCGTGGTGCGTGGCACCGGCCTCTCTGTTGAAGACGGCAAGGCATATCTGTGGTGGTGCAACGCCAAGAACAACGGTGCACAGGAAGTTCCTGCCGTCGTAAGGAATGACGAGGGTGTCATCACCCTGGCATGGGACATCACGCAGAACACAGCCTTTGCCAGCGGCTTCAACCCCGAAGGCATGAGCTACCTCGACGGCACTGGCGCCAGCACATGGGGATGGACCACCACCTTCGGACTGACGCTGGCCAACCCCGCAGTGCCTGCAGTGATAAGCTACATTGGCTACGAGGCTGACGGCTCGGATGTCGTTACCGCCATCGAGAGTGTCAAGGCAGCACAGCAGCACACGGGCACCGTCTACAACATGGCCGGACAGCGCGTGCAGCAGGCCGTCAAGGGACTGTACATACGCGACGGAAAGAAGTTCATTGTACGCTGATTCTTTTAAGAGAGTGTAGGAGCAAAACAACTCCTACACTCTTTATCTTCACCGGACACCAAGTGATGAAAAACTTGGTAAAACTTATTATTTTACAGTTACTAAACACCCCGGAAATCATGACGAGAGCATTGACAGCCATAGCCGCAGCCCTGATAGCAATGGCAGCGCAGGCACAGCCGAAGATGTTTACCACCGTAAAAGAGCTACCCATTACCAGTGTGAAAAACCAGTATCGCAGCGGTACATGCTGGGACTATGCCACGCTGGGCTTCTTTGAGAGCGAGATACTGCGCCGGACGGGTAAGACCTACGACCTGTGCGAGATGTTTGTGGTGAACAAGGACTATATGGACTGTGCCACCCACTATGTGCGCATGCATGGCTATAGCCAGATTTCCGAAGGAGGCTCGTGCGACGATGTGCTGGAGGTGATACGTCAGCACGGCATCTGTCCGGAGAACGCCATGCCGGCGCCTGGCTCGCTGACGGGCGACTCGCTGGCCAACTTCAAGGAGTTCTTCCCACTGTTGGAGCGCACGGTGAGCGGCATTGTCAGGGCAGACCTGAACAGGTTTACCGAGAGCGAGCAGACTTTGTCGAAGGCCAAGGCGCCCAAGTCACACTGGCAAGACAGTGTGCAGGCCGTTATAGAGAGGTATGTAGGCCGCTGTCCGGAGTCGTTCGTCTATGAGGGGAAGACCTATACGCCCAAGTCGTTTGCAGAGAGCCTGGGGCTGAACCTCGACGACTATGTGAGTCTGACGAGCTACACCCATCATCCGTTCAACAAGTGGTTCGTCATAGAGGCTCCCTACAAGTGGAGGCTGAAGCCCAGCTACAACATACCTATTGAGCAGTTGATGGACGTGCTCGACAAGGCTCTAGATGCCGGCTACACCGTTGCCTGGGGTGGCGATGTGTCAGGCGACTTCACCTATACGGGACTTGCCATGCTGCCCGACGGTGTGGTGCCCACTCAAGAGATGCGACAGGAACAGTGGGATGACTGGCGATTTACCTACGACCATGTGATGCTGATATACGGCAAGGCTACCGACGAGCAGGGTAAGCCTTACTATATGGTGAAAAACTCATGGGGAGCCGCTGGCAGCTACAACGGCATCTGGTATATGTCGCGCGACTACATCATGCTCAACACCACCTATCTCTTTCTTAACCGCCATGCACTGCCGAAGAAGTTGAGAGCTGTTTTGAGTTAGGAGCTGTTTTGAGTTAAGAGTTCATATCTTTCATCTATCATCTAGAATGATCTAGGACTTCCAGCCATACCACTTCGCCGTCTTTGGTGTCGCTGGCGGTGTACGTTCCTTGCAGGGTCACCATTTTCTGCTTTACCCTCACCTCGCCTGAGCGGGTGTCTACCGTGTTTACCCTGTATCGGCCTGCTGCCACTGGCAGACTCACGGCTCCAGAGCGTGCGTAGACCAGGTAGCCAGCCGAGCTGTCGCCCAGAGCCACACAACCCTCACCGTCTACAGGCTTCATCCTGGCTAATGCCATCAGAAGCTTCTCGCTGCCTATCTTCACACTGGGCAGCGAGCCTCCTGCCATAAGTATGGCCCAGCCGTAGGCAGGATATTGCTGCGAGTAGAAGGTCACGGCCTTGTCGGGATACTTGTCGCGCATCTCGCGAACGGCCTTGTATGCCTCGTCGAAGCCTGTCTTTCCCACCTTCATCTTTCTCATCCATTGCCGTGGCGCCATGTTTGCCCCTGCCGTGGGAGCCCACAGCCCCTGGGTGTTATAGTGCCAGTATCGTATGTCAATGATGTCCACCACACGGCTCAGCTCCGGGTCGGCAAGTATGCTGTCCTGCGCATCGCGTGTGCAGCTCAACGCCACCAGTGGGTGCCGCCCTGTTTCTCGCTCCCATTCGGCTATGGTCTGAAGCCAGAAGCGTGTGAAGTGCAACGGACCGGTATACTCGCCGCTTATCAGGTGAACAGCATTAGGCTGGTCTTTTAGCTCGTCCAGACACATACGTATATACTGTCGGTGCAGGGTGCGCAGCATGGGGTGCTCTTCGTTGTAGAACTGCTCGGCAATGAAGATGCGCTTGTCGCCGGCAAAGGGAACAGGCTCGGGGAAGGGATTGCCACTGGTAGGCGATGCCTCCGAAGCCCCTGTCGTCGCACCATCTTTCATCTTTAATCTTACATCTGTCATCTGGATATTGTTCACCGGTCGCCACGGACAGTCCACCCAGTGTGCGCCAGCCTCCAGAATGTTGTGCTGGAAGTAGTGGTTGTTGAAGAGCAGCATTCCCTGGGGGGCGGTCTTGTCGGCAAACTGTTGCAGACGGCTCCAGTACCAGCGGTTGGGCTTCGTAAGGTCGTAGCGCGACAGCCCGTCCCATGCCGTTCCCTGTCCGCTGCGGGCGAAGGGCTGCTCGTAGAGAGGTGCCCACACGTCGCCGTCGGCGCGGCGCACCCGCTCATGGTCGGTGCGGCGCAGGTCGTACCATAGTCCGTAGTGATGGTATAGCGAGCTGTAGCCCCTCATGGCCATATAGCTTATCACACTGTCCATACGGTCGGTCCAGCCTGCTCCCTCGCGCCCTGGCACGAAGCGGGTGATGGAGGGTCGGCCCTCGCGCTGTACGTAGTTGTCCTTCACCCGTCCGCTCCACCAGGGGCCGGCATACTGGTTGCCTGTTATCAGCCGTCCGTCGCAGACAAGCTGTCCGTTGACAGCCGACAGACCGTAGCTCTTGGGCTGTGGTTCTTTGGCCGTAGTCTTACTTGCAGGTATAAATGGGGTAAGCGTGGTGGTGACAGCAGGTGTAAACGGCACACTGTCTATCCACATCTCCATGGTCAGCCTGGGCTCCGTCAGAGACAGCTGCGCCATCTTCATGGCCTCATCGGGAGAGGGCGAACTGGTGGCATTGGTGTTCCGGGGCAGGAGGTAGGCGTTGAGAGTTAAGAGTGAAGAGTGAAGAGTTAAGAGTTCTTTGGTGAGCGAAGCGGCAGAGCCGAGCGCAACGTTGTTAAGTCTCTGTTCCAGCTGGTGGTAGAACAGGCTGCGCGGCATCACGTGGTCGTTGCTGCTGGTCCACTCGGCGTTGCCCGTCAGCGTTCCCCAGCATCCGTGACCGCTGGAGCGGTTGTCGTCGTCGGGCGAGTAGCACCAGATGGTGCTTGCCGTGCACTGCCATAGCATGGTGTTGGCCGAGTTCCATCCTGTGCCAAACTGAAACTGCTCCATATTGCCCAGGTGCAGGTCGTGACCGTCAATGTTCACAATGTCGAAGAGCAGACCTGCCGCCCACGACCCTATGCTGCCGCTGAAGCCCAGCGACTCCTCGCTGTCACACTGCACGAAGGCGTTGGGGCCTGCCGCACAGAAGCCAGCGGCGAAGTCGTGAATGCCTTGGCGTGACAGGCACCGCTGGAACAGTGTCTGCTGTCCCCGGGTGAGGAACACCTGGCGGCGCCATCCTCCCACCTCGCTCACAGGTTCGGTGGCTATGCAGTCTTCCACGGTGATGCGGCTGCACGGCTTCTGTATGTTTACTGCCGAGCCGGCAAAGTGGCGGAACACGATGCGCCGCACCCATGCATCGCGTACATTGTCTATATAGATGGCATCCCAGCAGTGGTCTTCGTCCTTAGCGTTTGTGCGGTCGAAGTCCGACTCCAGCGTCATGTTCTCAATGCCGCATTCGGTTATCTCTCCCTTGTGGTTCGACGGCAGGATATAGGCTCCGCCAAACTCCCGGCTCAGCGTGGTGGTTATGGGCGAGTCGATAAAGACGGTGTCGCCCGCCACCCGACTGATGGTTCTGTCCCAGGTGATGTCAATATCGGTAGGTTTCCAGCCGGTGTAGTCCAGTCCACCGCCCAGGTCGCGCATGCCCAGGTGGTCTATCCACTGCCAGGTGCACGGCCTCACTATGTCTATACGCTGTCCCGCCTTCAGGCTCTTTGCTGCCTGCGGGCTTGTCACTATGGCCATGCTGCCTGCGGGGGTCTTGTCGGCAGCCATGAAGATGGTGTCGTTTAGTCGTTTGGGGGATTGGTCGTTTGGTCGTTTGGGGTCATGCCCCTCCACGTAAATCATTGCACCGCGTTCCACGCCGTGTTTCACCAGCGTGGTCTCTTGCCTGCCCTTTCCTCTGAGCACCACTCCCGAGGCCGCTATGCGCAGCGGCCTGTCCAGCCTGAAGCGTCCCTCTCCCAATAGCACGGCTCCCCTTTGGCCGTTGGCATCGGGCTTCATGGAGCTCACCTTGTCGATGGCCTGTTGGATGATGTCCGAGCAGTCGCCCTCATGCCACGCTACGTAGACCGCTATGCGCACATCGGGTAGCGGCAGTTCGGAGGCGTGATAGCCGCAGGTGCTGTAGTCCATGGGCACATACAGCTCTTTCTTCGGTTTCGGGGCTGCCTTAAGCCATACGCTCACGCACAGTAGCAGCATGGCCATCGGGATAATTCTTGGATTGTAGTTCATTCTTTCTTACTTTTCATTCTTGTGTTAACTCCCAACACAGTGGCTTCTTGCGTCCCTTCGGTAGCAAGCGGCAAAGCCGAGCACACCCCTGCCTGTGGTCTGTCGCCCCTTTGGGGCTTAATTCTTACTTCTAAATTCTTAACTCTTATCATGGGTTCTTGCGTCCCTTCGGTTCTTTTAGTCGCTACGCTTTGTAAAAGCGGCAGAGCCGAGCGGCAAGCGGCAAAGCCGAGCGTCACCTCTGCCTGTGGTCTGAACGCCCCTTCGGGGCTTATCAGATGAAAAGATGATAAATGAAAGATGATAGATATGATTACCCTTGCATGCGGGCATCAGCAAAACTAGCGTCTTTAACTCCTTTAACTCCTAACAAAAGTCTCTCAACTCTTCCCTCTT
>CAMYZK010000003.1 GCA_947303825.1 uncultured Prevotella sp.
GCAGATAGGGCACATACTTCTCGTAGCCCTTTCCAACGCCCGGCTTTATAATCTCGTCTACCACATACATCACCAGCATCTCGATGAATCCTACGAAACCGCCCGGAGCCTCATCGCTGGCCTTGCGTTTCTTGTACCAACGGGCACAGCCCAGCACGATGATGAGCAGCAGGATGACGTTGATAAACAATACCGCCACCGTCTTAGTGATGGAGAGGTCGAGAACGGGTGAACCGTTCTCCACTATCTTGCCGGCATTATCTCCAGTGGTGGCAAGAGCCAGTCCCTGAATGTCGGCAGGGGCATCGGCCTTGACATGGCGCAGGCCGTCAGCTCCGGCATGATGTTCAAAGCGCGACGAGCTGAACACGTGCCAGCCTGTACTGCTCTTCACTATTACAGGCAGAGGGATGACCAGCGGGTCTTTTCCCTCACCAAGATCTGTGATGTGCCACTCGTGCGAGTCCTTGATATGCTCCAACACCACCTCCTTGGCTGAGAAATCCTCAGCCTTTGCCGCCGGCATCATTGCCAACAGCAACAGCGCTATACTGAGCAATCGTTTTATTTTCAATACATAATTCATAATACACAATTCACGATTTCAATGTCTCATCCAGAGTGTCGTCACCATCATTATCGCGTACATTATTATTATAATAAGGGCGAATCTGATGGAGTCTGTCCTGTTCTGTGCAATGAAAAGCACATAAATTGCTACAGCCGTTCCGACGAGCAACATGCGCACCGTTGCCATGATAAGGTAGAAATGTACCAGACGCTGAGGCGAATGGGCTTTCACCACATCGTAACCCTTCACATAGGCCGTTCCCAGCAGGGTGAAGAAGAATAGACCGAAGAGGATTTGAAGAATCATCTTATCCACGTATGTTTCAGGCCCCATCCCCTTCGCTCGGCTTTGCCGCATGGCTTCCCAAGTGCTCGGCTCTGCCGCTTTGCTCCGCAAAGAACTTAGGAGGCTTGGACCTCCACACAAATAGACACCTCATTCTTCTGCACAGCTACAAAGCCACCCAGGATGTCCAACTGCTTGCCGTCGTACTCGACAACGCCTTTCTGCAGTGACGATATGATGGGGGCATGGTCAGTCAGAATCTCGAAGTTGCCCTGTGTACCAGGCACCTTCACGCTCTCCACCTCGCCGGTGAACTCTATTCTCTCAGGAGAAACTATCTTCAGCTTAAGCATGTTTTCATTTCACTATTATACAATTTTACCATTTTACAATTTCATCAGTAATTGTCCAATTGTGAAATTGTCCAATTGTCAAATGACTACCCTTTCGCAGCCTCCAACAGTTTCTTTGCCTTCTCCTTGGCATCATCGATGGTACCGACATTCAAGAATGCCTGTTCGGGCAGGTCGTCCACTTCACCGTCGAGGATGGCATTGAAGCCCTTGATAGTGTCCTCTACAGAAACCATTATTCCTGGTAGTCCAGTGAACTGTTCGGCCACAGTAAACGGCTGACTTAGGAAACGCTGCACACGGCGAGCACGGTTCACTGTAAGCTTGTCTTCATCCGACAGTTCATCCATACCCAGAATGGCGATAATATCCTGAAGTTCCTTGTAGCGCTGTAGAATCTCCTTCACCCTCTGGGCGCAGTCGTAGTGCTCCTTACCTACAATCAGCGGATCAAGTATACGACTCGTCGAACCAAGCGGATCAACAGCCGGGAAGATGCCTAGTCCGGCAATCTTACGGTCAAGCACCGTGGTAGCATCAAGGTGGGTAAACGTAGTGGCGGGAGCAGGGTCGGTCAGGTCATCGGCCGGCACATACACAGCCTGCACCGAGGTAATGGAGCCCTTCTTCGTAGAGGTGATACGTTCCTGCATGGCACCCATCTCCGAGGCCAGCGTAGGCTGGTAGCCCACAGCACTCGGCATACGTCCCAGCAGTGCACTCACCTCCGATCCAGCCTGAGTGAAACGGAAGATATTGTCGATAAAGAACAAAATGTCGCTAGACGCACCTTCCTTGCCACCACCATCGCGGAAGCCCTCGGCCACCGTCAGACCAGACAGTGCCACTGATGCACGTGCGCCCGGCGGCTCGTTCATCTGACCATATACCAGTGTTGCCTGGCTCTTCTTCAGTTCCTCGGGGTCTACAAGCGAGAGGTCCCACTTGCCCTCGTCCATAGCCTTCTTAAACTTCTCACCATAGCGTATGACACCACTCTCTATCATCTCGCGTATCAGGTCGTTACCCTCACGAGTGCGCTCACCTACACCAGCAAACACAGAGAATCCGTCATGACCCTTTGCAATGTTGTTGATAAGCTCCATAATGAGCACTGTCTTTCCCACACCGGCACCACCGAAGAGTCCAATCTTTCCACCCTTCATATAAGGCTCCAGCAGGTCGATGACCTTGATACCTGTAGTCAGAATCTCCTTCTTCGTCGACAGTTCCTCGAAGACAGGAGCCTCGCGGTGAATGGGATATGCCCCCTTCATGTCGAGGGGGTTCATTCCGTCAATAGGCTGTCCTATCACGTTCAGCATGCGACCCTTGATCTGGTCACCGGCAGGCATCACTATCGGCGACCCCATAGGCACGGCCTCCAGACCACGCTGCAGTCCGTCGGTGTTGTCCATAGCCACACAGCGCACGGTGTCCTCGCCAATGTGCTGCTGTACCTCGGCGATGAGCTCGCGACCCTGTCCGCGGTCTATGCGCAAAGCCTCGTGAATCTTCGGCAGCACCTTCTCAGCATCCTGGCCCTCTGTATCGAAATAGACATCTATGACTGGACCTATAATCTGACTGATGCGTCCTGTAATCTGTGACATAAGTTAATCTCTTTTATTAATTGTTTGTTAGTTATTTCTTTTTAATTCTGCAAAATTAGCATTTTTTTTTATAACGAGCAAATTCTTTTGCAATAAATTCAACACTTTTTTTCGCTCACTACAAAAATAGATTGAATATCTGCAATGATACCACCAGCAAGACTGCTGTGCGGTATCCTCTTGAAAACCGTAAGTACGAGCTTAGCGAGCACCTGCAGATGGAGACATACTGGCAGGACGTGCACTCCAAAGTAAAAAAATAAGGAAGTTGATTCCAAAAAATCCCATTGCCTTATGCCGTTAAGGAAAAAATTTGTAACTTTGTAGCCAAATTATGACGAATACATAGCACTAACCATGAACAGTGACGAGCGATACCTTAATCTTTTGGCTACGACATACCCCACTGTGGCCGATGCCGCTAGCGAGATTATCAACCTTGAAGCCATAATGAACCTGCCTAAAGGAACCGAGCATTTCCTTGCCGACCTGCATGGAGAGCACGAAGCCTTTATTCACGTGCTGAAGAACGCTTCGGGAAACATAAAGCGCAAGGTGGGCGAGATATTCGGCAGCACCATACGCGAGAGCGAGAAGAAAGAGCTGTGCACTCTTATTTACTATCCTGAACAGAAACTAGAGCTGATAAAGGCTCAAGAGAAGCTACGCCTGGGCGAACAAGACCCTGACTGGGACGAGCTGGATGAATGGTATCGCATCACCATACACCAGCTGGTACGTGTTTGCCGCGACGTTTCATCAAAATACACACGCTCCAAGGTACGCAAGTCTCTGCCCGAAGAGTTTTCGTATATCATAGAGGAACTGCTGCATGAGCGCAGCGACGATCAGGACAAGGCTGCCTATGTAGCCGTTATCGTCGATACTATAATATCTACCGGACGTGCCGATGACTTTATTGTGGCAATATCCAACGTGATACAACGCCTGGCCATTGACCAGCTTCACATACTAGGAGACATCTATGACCGTGGACCAGGAGCACACATCATCATGGACACCCTTCGACAGTACCACTCTTGGGATATACAGTGGGGCAACCATGACATTCTCTGGATGGGAGCCGCAGTGGGCAACGATGCCTGCATCTGCAACGTACTGCGCCTGTCACTAAGATATGCCAACCTTGCCACGCTGGAAGAGGGCTACGGCATCAACCTTGTACCACTGGCCACATTTGCACTCGACACCTACGGCGACGACCCTTGCCAGGAGTTCATTCCGCGCGAGCTGAAGACAGAGGCTAAAATGGACGAGAAGACCCTGCTGCTCACGGCAAAGATGCACAAGGCCATCAGCATCATTCAGTTTAAGGTGGAGGCTGCCATCTTCCACCGCCGACCGGAATGGCAGATGGAAGACAGGTGCCTGCTGGAAACTGTTGACCTGGAACGGCAGACATGCACCATCGACGGAAAGGAATACCAGCTGAGAGACTGCAACTTCCCCACCGGGCTGAAAGAACTCACCCCAGAGGAGGCACTGCTCATGAAGAAGCTGCACCACTCGTTCAGAGTCAGCGAGAAGCTGCGCAAGCATATACACACCATGCTGTCTCACGGCTGCATGTACAACATCTGCAACCAAAACCTGCTCTTCCATGCTTCGGTACCCCTCAATGCCGACGGGTCGCTGAAAGAGGTGACTATTATGGGAAGGAAGTACAAGGGGAGGCAACTCATGGAGTACATCGGACAGCTGATACGTGCGGCCTTCCAGAGCGACACGCCTACCGACGTCAAATCATTTGCCAAAGACTACTTCCTTTATCTTTGGAGTGGCAAGGACTCCCCACTATTCGACAAGTCGAAGATGGCCACCTTCGAGCGCTATTTCCTCAAAGACGAAGAGACCTTCCACGAGGAGAAGGGCTTTTACTTCAAGCTGCGCAATGCGGCAGAAGTGTGCGACAGCATTCTCGATGCCTTCGGCATAGAAGGCACTAACCGCCATATCATAAACGGCCATGTGCCTGTGCATGCCGCCTCGGGCGAGAACCCCATCAAGGCAGGAGGCCGGCTGATGGTCATCGACGGCGGCTTCTCTGAAGCCTACCACACCGAGACAGGCATAGCCGGCTATACGCTCATCTACCATTCACGTGGATTCCAGCTGGTGCAGCACGAGCCCTTCACCTCTGCACGCGATGCCATACAGCGGGGCACCGACATCAAGTCTACCACACAGATAGTAGAGATGAGCACTCACCGCATGCTCGTTGCCGACACCGACAAGGGCACCGAGCTGCGCACACAAATAAGCGACCTCAAGAAGCTGCTCTACGCCTACCGCCACGGCATCATAAAGGAGAAGCGCAGCTAGACGCTAATGCCCACAGACGTAAACATCAAAAAAAGAACAAGCAGAAGCAATGAGAATAATATGTGATGCCCCCGGACAGACATGCAACCGGCTCTGGACATACGTGGCCAGCGTGGCACGCTGCGTGGCCGAAAAGAAAAGAATGGTCATCATCTTCTTCGACTGGACCATCGAAGACTTCCCCAACCTGCTCCATTGCAAGCGCATCTATTTCCCCTTGTATCACAAGTGGTATCTGGAGCGCGGAAACGGATGGAACAACTACAAGGGCCTGACCTGGAAAGTGACCCACAACAAGACGTGGGACAAGATTTTCAAGTTCTTCGGATGCACCAAGGGGTGGCAAACACGCACCGACACCCGCTACCTGCGGCAGACGCTGCCCGAGCTGCAACACATCTTCCGTCCCAAAGACGAGATAATGCAAAAGGCCGAGGCCATGATAGCCGCTCTCAGTCAAGACAGCGACATGGTGGTGGGAGTGCATATCCGCCGTGGCGACTATGCCACCTGGAACGACGGACGTTTCTTCTTCGAACTGGAGGAGTACCATCAGTTCATGCTCCGCGTACAAGAGTTGTACAAAGACTGCCGTGTTTCTTTCTTCATCAGCAGCAACGAAGACTTCTCGCTGGACATCTTTGAAGGCTGCCGCTGCCAACGATTCGGGAAGGAACCATCAGGAGCCATTCTCGACCTCTATACGCTTAGCCTCTGCAACCGCATCATGGGTCCTTTCAGCAGCTATAGCCGCTGGGCATCCTTCATTGGCGAGGTTCCCCTCTGTTTCTTGGAAAACAAGAATCAACAGTTCACTGAGGACAGTTTCTCAAAGATTGTGGACTTCTTCCATTTTGAGAACGGCAAAGATATTTTAGACTGGTAACAATGAGAATAGCAATCCTGACATCTGGCATACTGCCGGTACCTGCCGTGCAGGGGGGAGCCGTTGAAAACCTCATCGACTTCTATCTGGACTACAACGACCGTCACCGCTTTCACGACATCACCGTCTACAGCGTGTGGCATCCCGCAGTAAAAGAACATTCCGCAGTTAAGTCTGACGTTAATCACTATGTCTTCATCAAAGTAAACAGCTTATGGGCAAAGCTTCGAAAGAAGCTTTACCAAATGACTCATGGCGAAGAATATTACCACTATACCATAGAGTACTACCTGCATGAAGCCATCAAGGATATCCGCCACAGGTGCTTCGACATCATCATCATAGAGAACCGCCCGGCATACGCATTGAAGTTGAGAAATATCACTAAGGCCAGGTTGGTATATCATCTCCACAACGAGAAGCTTGACATCAATGTTCCACAATACCAGGACATCTATAATGCAGCCCACCGCATACTAACCGTATCCAACTACATCAAGTCAAGAGTACAGACCATTAATCGCAAGGACAGCAAGGTTGAAACCGTCCACAATGGCATTGACTTGAAAGCTTTTTCACAAGGAGCAAAGACCAACAGAGCATCGCTAGGCTTGGCCGCAGACGACTTCGTACTGGTCTACAGCGGACGTGTGAACCGCGACAAAGGCATCCTTGAACTTATTGATGCCATGACCTTACTGCACGACTATCCCTCCATAAAACTAATGGTAATAGGCAGTTCCTTCTATGGAAATGCCATTGGCGTTGACGAGTTTATGAGTGAGTTGAAGATTAAGGCAAGCACCTTAAAGGACCGCATCATCTTTACTGGATTCATCCCATACCAACAGATACCTAGTTATCTCAACATGAGCGACGTTGCTGTCATCCCATCTGTCTGGGACGACCCATTTCCCACAACTGTACTCGAAGCCCAGGCTATGGGGCTGCCCATCATCACCACACGTAGGGGCGGCATACCAGAAGAGGTAACAGAGCAGAACGCAATCTTGCTATCTACCGACGAGCACTTTGTAGATAATCTCGCTGCCGCTATTCGCGACCTCTATGAACATCCTAAGAAGAGACAACAGATGAGCGAAGTAGCAATTGAACATTCGAAATACTACAACAAGGAACGCTATGCTGCAGACTTCTTCAGGGCCATTGAAACCTTGAGTTAAGGCTATCGGTTCTTCACCAGATTGTCGTCGGAGTCCTCATAGTGGTCAGTCTTGTGGAAGACACGCCCTATGCCTTTCATCTGAATCTTCACATGGTTGCAGAAGCTCTGCCACACAGACTGCTCCCCTATGGTGCCATAGCCCGTTATTGCCTTGCAGCGGCTGTCACGCACAAACTTTATCTTACCGTACTTCTTCAGGTTCATGGCCATCGAACCATCCTCGCCGCGTATGATGTCTACACGGTACGGTTCCTTACGTCCGTAATCGGCATTATAGGCAAACACCAGTCCACGCACAGACAGCTCGGGGCGCTTGAAGTGCTGCACCCAAAGGAAGAAGTCGCGTGCCATCTCAAACAACTTCAGGCTCAGCTTGGAGTGGTTCTCGTCGGGAATGAACCCGTAGCGGGCAGAGGCACAGCTGACACCAGGCTTAAGCATGGCCTGAAGCATTATCTCATAGTACTGCGGCGGATAGAGTGTGTCGCTGTCTACGTCGAAGTAGAAGCGTCCCTTGGAGTGCTGCAGCCCACACCGGCGAGCATATCCGCACGAATGCTGATACTCGGTATAGTATGGTATACCCGACTTCTCGTAAATCTCGGCTGTACGGTCCTTGGAATCATTGTCAACCCCGATAATCTCTACCGGATACTTGCACCTTATCTCACTCAATGCCCAGAGGCAAGCCTGCAGATGGGTCTCCTCATTGTAGGCTATCACCACTATCGAAGCCATAGGCTCCTCGCTCTGCAGGCGTGCCAGTCCTGCGCGCGTACATTCTATTATCTCCTGTGGAACCTCAGAGAAAGGTTTGCCATAGACGGTCAAGTATTTGTCGTACCAGTTTGCCATACCATTTATTTCTTTTCTGCAAAAGTACACCTTTTATTTCAAATATCAAAATAAATTACCAAATACTTATCTCTGCCGAACCGAAGCAGCGGTGATGGCAGCAGTCATAGACCACGCAGAACTGCCCCGGAGCCACGCCGTGTATGGGCTTTTCAGAGTGTACGATGTAAGCTCCCGTCTCTGGCTGCGTCTCCAGCCTGGCACAATAATATTCGGGCGTATGCCGTATCTTTATCGTCACCTGGCAGTCATCTCCGGCAGGGGGCATCACGCCGTTAAGGCTGTGAAAGTGGCGTATGAGGAAATCTTGCCTGTAGGCAGTCTGCGGGTCGTAGCCGTGACTCACGTAGAGCACGTTAGCGTCAACATCTTTCTTCACCACAAACCAGGGGCCACCCCCCATTGCCAGGCCCTTGCGCTGCCCTATGGTGTGAAACCAGTGCCCCCTGTGAGTGCCTATCTTGCGTCCTGTCTCCAGCTCCACAATGTCGCCCTGCCGCTCGCCCAGGTATCGTCGCAGGTACTCATTGTAGTCTATCTTCCCCAGGAAGCAGATGCCCTGTGAGTCACGGCGGCGTGCACTCACCAGATGCTCACGCACGGCTATCTGCCTCACCTCGTCCTTCACATAATGGCCTATGGGGAAGATGGCTTTCTCCAGCTGCCACCCTTCTATCTGTGCCAGGAAGTCGGTCTGGTCCTTCACAGGGTCGGGAGCGGTGCAGAGCCATTTTATTTGACTATTTGACAATTTACTATTTGACGATTTTATTTGACTATTTGACAATTTACTATTTGACGATTCTATTTGACTATTTGACAATTTACTATTCTCCCCATCATTCAGGTTCATCAGTTCCGTTTCCGTCTGGGCATAGTGTCCGGTAGCAATGAGGTCGTAGTCATGGCCTCGTTTCTCATTGAAGGCCCCAAACTTGATAAGGCGGTTGCACATCACGTCGGGGTTGGGTGTCAACCCCGCCCTTACCTTCTCCATAGTGTAACGAGTCACCTGCCCCCAGTATTCGCGGTGGCAGTCCACCACCTCCAGCTTGCAGCCATATCTGGCTGCCACAGCCGTAGCCATCTCCATGTCCTCCTCACTGGTGCAGTCCCATTCTTCCTGCTCTTCAGGACCAATCTTTATGTAGAAGCAGTCTGGTTGTAGCCCCCGGCTTACTAGTTCGTAGACCACCACCGAGCTGTCCACACCACCCGAAAGCAGCACGGCTATACGCTTGTTTCTTATCTCATCGTAGTTCATTGGTGCAAAGGTACGCATAAGCGAGCGAAATGCAAAAGAAAAGAAGACTTTTCTTTTCATTTCCGAGCGAAAGTACCTTCGGCGAAGCCAAAGGTACGAAAAATTCGATTAAGCGAGAGCAGAAATAATACATTTTTCTGCCGAGCGTGAGAAATTTATCCAATATGCGAGCGAAGAACAAAAGAAATAACATTTTTTTCTTGGTATTGAATTTTATTTTCATTATCTTTGTAGCCATAAACATACCTAAAACAATAAACCCATGACTGCTCTAGTTTCTGTAATCCCCATCCTACTACTCATTGTACTGATGATGGGGTTCAAAGTGTCTGGCTACAAGAGTGCTATGATTACTCTTGCCGTAACAATCGCCCTAGCTCTGCTAGCCGTTCCTGCCATGGGCATCCTGCCGGAGAAATATGCCGAGGTATCCGTCTTTGGCATAACCCTGTGGTCGGTCGTGGAAGGCCTGCTCAAGGCATGCTTCCCCATCATTATGATTATTATCTTTGCCATCTTCAGCTACAACATCCTCTGTGAGACGAAAGAGATAGAGACCATCAAGACGCAGTTCATCCAGATGACCTCGGACAAAGGTCTGCTGGTATTGCTGCTGACATGGGGCTTGGGTGGTGTGCTCGAAGGTATGGCAGGCTTTGGCACAGCTGTTGCCATCCCTGCTGCCATACTCATCAGCCTTGGCTTCAAGCCAATGTTCTCGGCTGTCATCTGTCTGGTGGCAAACACGGTAGCGGTGGGGTTCGGTGCCGTGGGCTTGCCTGCCACAACGCTAGCCAACCAAGTTGCTGCCAGCGGTGTGGCATCGCCCGATGAACTTTGCGAGGTAGCTACATTCATCATCCTACAGCTCTCGCTGATGTTCTACATCACACCATTCCTCATCTTGATGATGACCGACCGCAAGAAGATACTGAAGAACATCAGCATAGCACTCTTCGTGGGTACTTTCTCCATCGTCGTACAGTTCTGCTGCGCTCACTTCATTGGTCCGGAGACACCAGCTATCCTCGGAAGTGTGGCTGCCATCTGTGCGATGCTGATATTCAACAAGCTGTTCATCAAGAAAGAAAACCCTGGCGACAAGGTAATTGTAGAGAAGAAGAAGTATGGTCTGGCAAAAACGCTGAAAGCATGGAGCGTGTATGGCCTTATTATCCTCTTCATTCTGATTTCAAGCAAGATTGTCCCGTCAGTGAACGAGCTGCTGGGCAGCACATTGGTCACGAAGTTCGACCTGCCCGTCACTGGCAACACCTTTAAGTTTGGATGGCTGTCTAATGCTGGCCTGATGATTTTCCTCGGAGCCGTCATCGGCGGTATGATACAGGGCTTGAGCTTTGGCCGACTGATGAAACTGCTAGCAAAGACTACATTGAGCCTGCAGAAGACCGTCGTCACCATCTGCTGCCTTGTGGCTATGGCCATGTTGATGAACAACACAGGCATGACAAACGACATTGCCAAGGGGCTGGTGCAACTTACAGGTTCCATTTTCCCGTTCTTTGCTCCCCTCATAGGCTCTATTGGCACCTTCGTGACAGGCTCGGCCACCAATGCCAACATACTCTTCGGAAAGTTGCAGGCCACTGCCGCCAGCGACTTGGGACTGGTGAACCAGGGCACGTTCTTTGGTGTCAGCGGCAATGAGACGAATTGGCTGGCCGCAGCCAACTGTGCCGGTTCTGAAGGTGGCAAGCTGCTCTCACCACAGAGCATCGCCATTGCCACCGCAGCATGTAACATGGAGGGACAAGACGGCGACATCATGCGAAAGACCATGCCCTTCGCCATCTTCTGGATTCTGATGAACGGACTGATGGTGTTCCTCGGCCTGCATGTGTTCTGAGTTAAGAGTTCTTCGCTAACGAAGCGGCAGAGCCGAGCGAAGAGTTAAGAGTTAAGAATAAAGAATTATTTCGCAGTATGATAAACAAAGAATTCTTGTCCGGGCTCAGACAGGTGATGCCGTCTGACCGTATCTATACCGACGAGCTGCGCACTCTGGGATGGGGAACCGATGCCAGCTTCTATCGTCAGATTCCCCAAGTGGTAATCCGCAGCGATGGCGAGGAGGAAATATCACGCATCGTGAGCCTCTGCCGCAAATACAAGCTGCCATTTACTTTCCGTGCTGCCGGCACCTCGCTCTCAGGACAGAGCTGCACGGACAGTGTGCTCATCGTGGCTGGAAAACATTGGGAGAAATATAGTATAGAGTGTAAAACTGAGACTGTAGACTCTGAACTAAGAATAAAGCTCCAGCCTGGCATCGTAGGTGCCCGAGTCAATCAGATACTGAAGCCTTATGGCCGTGTGTTCCCTCCCGACCCCGCGTCGATCGGTTCTGCCATGGTGGGAGGAATAGTGGTTAATAATGCTTCTGGCATGAACTGCGGTGTGCATGCCAACAGCGACCGTATGCTCATCAGCGCCCGTCTTATCCTGACCGATGGCACTGTACTTGATACTGGCGATGAAGCCAGCCGAGAAGCATTCAGAAAAAGCCATCCGGAGTTTATCAGGAAGATTGAGGCGTTGCGCGACCGCGTGAGAGCCGATAAAGAGTTGGCCGACCGCATCAGTAAGAAGTACAGCATCAAGAATGTAACGGGGTTGAATCTGCGTCCGTTAGTGGCCTACGATGACCCCTTCGACATCATTGCTCATAGCATCGTAGGGTCAGAGGGTACGCTTGCCTTCCTCTCCGAGGTGACGATGAAGACTCTCTGTGACTATCCTTTCAAGGCATCGGCAATGGTCTACTTTATGACGATGAAGGAAAGTTGCGAGGCAGTGGTAGCAATGAAATGTCTGAAGGCCGGCCATGAAGACTTGGCCATGAGTGCCGAGCAGTTGATGGTGAAGAGTGCCGAGATGCTCGACTACAAGTCACTGAGTAGTGTAGACGACCCCGTATTCCTTAAATACAAAAAAGATGTTGATGCTGGGCGCATCGAGGGTGTTGCCCCAGGCGACTACCATAACCTGACGGCTATCCTCACCGAGACGAAAGCCGTGACGCACGAGCAGTTGTTAGAGAAGATAACGAAGATTAAGGAGTGCTTGGGACAATTCAGACTGTATATCCCTGCTGAGTTCACAGAAGACCCTGCGATCTATGGAAAGTACTGGGCCATCCGCAGCGGCATCTTCCCCAGCGTAGGTGGCACGCGACCTGTGGGCACTAGTTGTCTCATTGAGGATGTAGCATTCCCCATAGAGTCCCTGCCCGAAGCAACAGTGAAGCTGCAGAAGCTCATCGCAGAACACGGCTACGACGATGCCTGCATCTATGGCCATGCCTTTGAGGGAAATTACCACTTCATACTGAACCAGAGCTTTGCCGACGAGCACGAGGTGGCACGCTATGCCAAGATGATGCGCGACGTGGCAAAGCTTGTGGTCGAGGGGTACGATGGTTCGCTGAAGGCCGAACACGGAACAGGACGCAACATGGCGCCCTTCGTAAGATACGAATGGGGCGACAAGGCATACAAGGCGATGAAGGAGTTGAAAGCTATCTTCGACCCCGACGGTTTGCTGAACCAAGGCGTCATATTCAACGACGACCCCGACTGCTTCATAAAATGCCTAAAGCCGCTGCCCGTGCTCGACTTCGACTTTGACAACATTCCCGATGGTGGACACTACCTGATGGACCCGTCGCTCTCTACTGCCAAGGAGACCATTGAGCAGGTAAAGCGTGCTAACAAATGCATCGAATGCGGATTTTGCGAGGTAAACTGTATGTCGTGCGGTCTCACACTCTCATCAAGAATGCGCATTGCCGTACAGCGAGAAATACGCGCCCTAGAGGCAACTGCCAGAGTGTCCGTCGGTTCTCCCGACGGAACAGCCGCTGCCGAGCGTGCCTCCACACTGAAGAAACAGTATAAGTACTACGGCGACCAGACCTGTGCCACCGACGGGCTCTGCTCCACTTCGTGTCCGATGAAAATCAACACGGGCGAGCTGACTCACCTCATACGGCAGATGGACATGAACAACTCAAAGATGGGTTATCGTATCGGCGAGTTTGCAGCCAACCACATGGCCGGCATCAAGAGCAGCCTGCGCGTAGTGCTCGACGTGGCACACCTCGGCCACGTCACCCTCGGCCCGAAGCTGATGACCGGCATTGCCAAGGGCATGAACAAGATGGGGCTGCCCCTCTGGACAACGGCGATGCCCAAGAAGAAACGCCAGCCTAAGCCAACAGACCTCACACAGTTTATCATCGAAAGAAGCCTCACCCCCAGCCCCTCTCCAAAGGGCGAGGGGAGTAATTACTCTCAAGACGGAATTGCTGCGGAAAAGGTAACCACTCCCCTCCCCCCTGCGGGAGGGGTCGGGGGTGGGTCTAAAGTAGTATACTTCCCCAGCTGCATCAATCAGACAATGGGCCAGTCCAGACATGGCGGCAAGAAGCACGACCTGGTAGATGAAATAATCCAGCTGATGGCAAAAGCTGGCTACGAGGTCATCTTCCCCGAAGGAATGAAACGTATGTGCTGCGGACAGATATGGGAGTCGAAGGGCATGCTCGACATTGCCGACCGCAAGAGTGCCGAGCTGGAGGCAGCTCTGTGGAAAGCCTCAGAAGAGGGCAAGTACCCCGTGCTGTGTGCCCAGAGTCCCTGTCTGCATCGCATGAAGAAGGTGATGGGCAAGCAAGAGCAGAACGATGCTAGTATCGGTTCTGCCGAGCGTGAAGAAGCTCGCCCTGAGGGCAAAGTTATGCACAAGATGCAACTCTACGAGCCTGCAGAGTTTATCATGAAGTTTCTTGTGCCACGACTGGACTTCCACCCGACAGACAAGCATATCGCCCTGCACCTCACCTGTTCCACCCGCCTGATGGGAGTAGACAAAGACATGATAGCACTCGCCAAGCTATGCTCAACCAATGTCTTCCTGCCCGAAGGGGTAGGATGCTGCGGCTTTGCCGGCGACAGGGGATTCACCTTCCCCGAGGTCAACCGCTACGGCCTGCGCAAGCTGCGTCCTCAGATTGAGTCCAACCACATTGAGGTGGGCTACTCTAACAGCCGCACATGCGAGATTGGCCTTGAGTCGAACACCGGCATAACCTACATGAGCATCGTCTATCTCGTAAACGAATGCACGACGGCTCGTAAACCCTAAAACAATTGTAACATGAAGAAACTATTAACCGTGGCCTTTATGGCCATCGCATTGACAGCCAATGCACAAGAGAAAACTTCCAAACTCTTGAACAACATCAAGTTCAGCGGCTACGGCATGCTGCAGTATCAGTCCGAGGATAAAGAAGGCGGTGAGCACAACGAGTTCAACCTACGTCTGATGCGCCTTATCTTCGATGGGAAGATAGGCGACTTCGACTGGCGAGTACAGGGACAGGGCACCAATGCCAAGGGTCCTGGCGAACCTACCTTCCAACTTGTCGACCTTTATGCCGAGTGGGTCAGACACAAGGAGGCCCGTATCAGGGTGGGACAGTTTAAGCGTGCCTTCACCTTCGAGAACCCCACCCACCCCATCACCCAGGGATGGTATTCTTACGCCAATGTCATCAATGCCCTGTCGGGCTTCGGCGACCGCACGGGCGAGAAGTCGAGCGGCGGGCGCGACATAGGCATACAGCTACAGGGTGACCTCTTCCCCAATGCAGATGGCCGCCGACTGCTTCACTATCAGGTAGGTGTATACAATGGCGAAGGCATCAACACCAAGGACAAGGATCAGCGCAAAGACGTTATCGGCGGCCTATGGGTGATGCCCGTCAAGGGCGTACGCATTGGTGCCTTTGGCTGGACAGGCAGCCGTGCCGATGTAGGTGGCAAGAACCGCTATGCCCTCTCTGCGGAGTACGACAAGGACGAATTCACCTTCCGCACCGAATACCTGCACAGCCAGGGCATGGGTGCCGACCCGACGCTAGGCGACAAGGCCGATGGCTGGTATGTCTTCGGCATCGTGCCGGTGGTGAAGAGCAAGCCGCATGCCAAAGCCCGATACCAGTGCTACCGCAAGGCCAAGGAATGGAGCTCATCGAAGACGATGTACGAGGTGGGCATGAACTATTATTTCTCCAAGAACATGCAGCTCAATCTGGAGTATGCCCGAGTCAACGACCGCAGCATTGCCAACCCCGACAAGCACAACTACAACTTCATAGACGCAGAGCTAGACTTCCGCTTCTAAGCTCACCTGGGCCAGGAAAAGAACATTATTCGGTTCAGTAGCAAAACCGTGATGGCAGCATTCATTTACTTGTAGGGACATATTCTTATATTTGTCTGCAAGCGTAGAAGTTACTAAATAAAGAGGTGAACACCATTTTCTGATGTTCACCTCTTACCATTTTGGTGTTGTTGATGGTGGTTTACTTAACCACGACCTTAAGCTAAAGCTTGAGCTCGCTCACGTTCGATAAGGCATGAGCGAGCTCTGCTTTATTCTCACTTAACCACGACCTTTTTACCATTAATGATGTAAAGGCCCTTGGCAGCCTTGTCTACACGCACGCCATTGAGGTTGTAGATACGCTCGGGAACATTGTTCTCGGCATTTATAGTCTCGGTGATAGCAGTGACGATGCTGGCAGCAGCAGCCTCGCCAAGACCACCCATCTCGTTGGCGGCACGCACTGCCCATGTGGCATTGACGTCGTCAACATTGTATGAGTTGGTAAGGGTGAAGTCAACCACCTTGCCATTCTTCACTATAGCATAGAGCAAAGCATAGTCGCTGTCAGTCCAGGTGAGAACCTTGGTATCCTTATTTACCTCTACGCTGGCGGGCATAGGAGCCTGCTCGGTGAGGAGCGTAGGATCCCACTCTCCAAACATGTTGTGCAGGTTGCCTGCCTCCATAGCCTCCTCGGCTGTGAGCACAGGATTGTTCTCATGGCCGTCGCCGAATACCTTCTTACGTCCACTAAGGTCGATGACACTTCCGGTAGAGGTCATGGAGTTGAACTCTGCAAAGCGCTTTGGCCAGCCACCGCTCATCTCATTCCAGCCGATAGCCGAAGGAACGACATTCATCTTCGTGTCAATCCAGAGAGCCACAGGAGTGCCACTGCCCCACGGACGACCGAGGGTGTAGTTGCCGTCTACCTCGGCAGCACTGTAGTTCTTTCCGCTTACAATGCCGGGCTCGCCGTTGATGACACAGTCCTTATAGGTGTAACCATACTTGATGCTCTTTGAGGGCACTGCAGCATAGCCACCGTAAATCTGACGTATCTCCACACCGTTGAAGAAGGCATCGCCCTTACCGCACATGTAGTCGGTGCGTCCGCGCACATAGCCGCCCTCAAAGTAGTAGAGGCCGTTGTCGTTGTTCGATGTCCAGGTGTCCTGATAGCCACGCAGACCGGTGTTCTTGTAGATGGTACGTGTAGCCTTGTCCTGAACGGCAAGGTCACGGCCAGTAGCATCGTCCATACCACTCTCTATGGTAAGATCCTGGAAGTAGTAGTCGCTACCACTGATCTGGAACACATCGCTGTTGCCTATGCCGTCGTACTTCGAGGTTGTGCCGTAAGTTCCGGCGAAGGTCTCGTTCTTATCGATGCCGTTGGTGATGATGACGCCGTCGCGGCTCTCACCGATAAGCGAGAGGTTCTGGGTGTTGATGAACGTGATACACTCGGGCACCTCGTAGCCGTTGACGGTCTTCATGGTGCTCTTCAGAGGAATGGTGTACTCACCATTCTTGACGAAGATGCGGTAGCGGGTGTTCTTGTCGCTGCGGGCCTGTGCTGCGGCGATAGCCTTCACCAGGTCATCGACATTGTCAACCACGTAGTCGTACATCTTCTTATCGATGCTGGGACGTGTCATAGTGGTGAACGTCAGGGCGATAGGTTCAGCTATGTAGTTGTCGGTCAGGTCGGCCACAGTGTTAGCAGGCAGGTTGAAGGAGTACTCAGTGCTGTATTCCAAGCTCTTGTACTCAAATGTTACAGTCTTGCCGCTCACAGTGGGAGTGGTGGGGTTCTGAGTGTTGCTGTTGATGCGTACATCGTTGATATAGGCCACAGCACCTTCCTTCACTTTGACGCGCTCGTCGAAGGTGAGCACTATCTTGCCTGAGGCAGATGCACCAGTAGCTCCGTTCTCAGGAACGGTCGATACAAGCATTGGAGCCTTACCGTCGTCAACGAGCTTCGGTGTGCCGGTGATGAAGAACATAGCCAGGGTGTTGCCGTCGTTGGCCGAGGCTGCACCATCGACCTGTGAGGTCTTGTCGGCGAGCATACGGATGTAGAGGTCTTTCTGGTTGTTGACCTCAGCAGGCATCTGCTCGTTGAACTGTGCCACCTGCTTGGCACCTGTCATGGTGATGCTGCCAAACTTGGTCCAGTTCTCGCCGTCGAGCGAGTACTCAGCATTGTAGGTCTGGTAGGCGTTGTAGTTATAAAGCATCTGGAACTGCACATTGATGTCGGTGAAGGCCTCGGCATTGATCTTGGTCTGCCAGTGCCAGTTGCCCACATCGCCGTTCTTCGTTCCAGTGCGCCAGTTCACGGCAGCACCCTTGAAGCTCTCGTAGCCTCCTGCTCCGAGCCAGCTCTTGTCGAGCCAACCACTGGTCTCGCCCGTAGCGGTTTCCACAAGGTTGAGGGCATCGGCATCATTGTCCTGAGCAGCGAAGTCAGCCTTACGGCCATTGCTGCCAGCCTTATAGAAGTCCCAGCCGGCAATGATGTCGGCCTCGGCATACATGGCAGTAATCTGAATGTCGCCATCCATGCTGATGAGCTTCGAGCTGGCCGTTTCGCCGTCGCTCCAGTTGGTGAAGGTAACAAGACCCTCATACTGGTTGGCGTTGAGCTGTACAGCGGTGCCAGCCTCGTACATCCACTTGCCGTCGATGACGGTGGGCTCGGGGCTAACGGTCACCATGTAGTCGTTGGTGCCGTCAACGGTAAGGGCCAGCTCGTAGGTCTCAACAGCCACGAAGTTGGCTGTGAGCGTCTCGTTGCCGGTCACGGTATACTTGAACTTAGCCTCGGTCGAGACCTCCTGGCCTGCGGCGTTGGTCCAGTTCACAAAGTCATAGCCAAAGTTCTCGGTGGCGGTGAGTGTCACCTCGCTGCCCTCCTCATACTCGTCGGCCATCGGATAGACGTTGACGCTACCGGCCTCCTCGGGAGCAACGGCAGTAGCCAGCGTGTACATAGACACATCGGCCTTGGTACCATTGACAAGACCCTCGATGATGACATCGCTGAAGCCACCTTCCTTGGTATTGCTTACACCAACGGTAGCCGAGAGGACGAGCTCCTCGCCAGAGGTGAGGGCGGCCTGCTGCTCGGCAGTGAGTTCAATCTCTACGTGGTTAGTCCAGTTGCTGTTAGAGCCGAACTTGTCATCATTCTTATTCTTATTGGCACGCGGAGCGGTGAAGGTGCCCAGGGTGACAGCCTCGCCTTCACCCACCTTGGCAGTGATGGTCACGCCGTTCTCTGAATCGGTGCCGAAGCGCTGTATCCACATGCTCACCTTGGTCGGTGTGAAGGTCAGGCCTGCTGCGGGCTTTGCCACCCACTGCACAGCCTTTGTCTCGCCAGAAGGCTTAAGCTTGATGAAGGTGACACCTGAGGCCAGGTCGTCGGCAGAGCGAGTTGCTGCGCCGGTGATTTCTAGGTCGCCAGTGTTGACGGCCACGGTCGAGAAGGCACCTTCGGGCTGTGCGGTGTAGCTGCTGATGGTAGCGGGGTCGTTGAATGGCCACTCGATGCTGGCCGTTGCGTTGTCGTAGCTCTCGCCACCACCCTGGCTCTGCACCACTGGCAGCACCACCTGGATGTAGCGATAGTAGCTACCCTCGCTGCCAAACACGACATCAACGGTCTCGGCCGAGCCAGCGATTTCGTAGCTGATGGTCTTGGCGCTGGTGTAGTCGTTCTGGCCGTCGATGGTCAGTTCAGAAAGCTCGTTGTAAGCCTCAACGCTTACTACAGCCCCCTTGCAAGAAGGAATGGTGAACTTGGTACCGCTGTTAATCTGGCACCAGTCGCCCCAGTTGGAGTTGTTGAACTTACCAGGATTGGTGCTGAAGTGTGTGGGCACGTCAATGGTCACGCCGTTGACGCTGGCCTGAGCCACCCATACCAGATTGTCCTGATTCTGCCACTGCACGCTGGGCGCACCGTTGTTCTTCTGGAAGTCGAACTTCACGGTCACAGACTCTGTGCGGTCGGCCAGATTCACCATGTTCTCGGTGAACACGGGAAGGAGCGTCAAGGCCTCTGCTTCGGGCACGGTCATCTCCTCACCCACAGCCCATGTGCTCTCGCCGTTGGTCCATGCTGTCAGTGTGTAGCCAGCCTTGTAGAGTGTGAAGTTCTGAGGAACGGTGAACTTGCTGCCTATCTCTGCAGTGACATCGGCAGGAGCCACGCCCTCGGCACCGGCGTTGGCGATGTCGAAGCTAATCTTGCAGTCGCTGGGGATAGTAGCCGGGTCAACAGCCTCTACAGCGAAGTAGGGGGTGTAGCTGCCGCCGCTGATGGTCAGCGTAGTTGCCTCGCCCTTGTAGAATGTAGAGGCGATGTTGTTCTCCTTGTCGTTGTGGTAGCAGGCACCATTGTTGGTGTTGAACGTACCAACGGTAGCGCCGGTAGCATCCTTGATGGTGACGTCGCCGCCCCAGGCGCAGGTACCCATAGACACCTTTACAGGGCCTTCGACCTTTACCTGAGCTGAGAAGTTGGCTAGTCCGTGCTCGTTAGAGTGGTACTTACCGGTGATGACGGCGTTAGCCGTCTCGTCGTCGGCAGCCACGCGAGTGAACGTGCCGTCGGCGTTCATCTTCAGGCCGGCCGTGGTGACGCTGGTCTCATTGGCGGTGAAGAACGAGCCGTTGGTGAAGTCGGCCTTGATGTCGGCCCAGCCAGAAGGCTCAACGATAGGCTCGTCGCCGCTGCGCTCGCCAGTAATCTCTATCTTTGTGATGAAGAGGTTGGTGGCGGTGACGGCACGGGTCATGGCGATGGTCTTGCTGCCGTCGGCATCCTGGGGTACGGTCAGGGTGATGGTGTTAGGCTCGGTGCCGTACTCGGCAGTACCCTGAACAGCCTCGTTGATGTTGACAAACTCCAGACCGCCGTTGGTAGCAGTAGAGACGGTGGTCTCGCCCTTCTCAAACTTCAGCAGCGCACCCGACTGCTTCCCTTCTGCGTTCTTGTTGCGGTAAGCGGTGATGGCAATCTTGTCGCCGGCCTTCAGGGCCTTGTCGAGGGCGATGTTCACAACATTGGTCGAGAAGTCCTTGGCACCACGCAGGCGTATGACATAGTTGCCGCTGTTGCCAATGTTCACGTCGTCGGCAGTGAGGTCGGCACCAGTGGCATCGGTAGCAGTCACTGTACCGCCGGTGACGATGGCTCCTTCTGCATTGCCTTCCCACGAGAAGATGGCGCTGCCTTCATTAGCGGGTTCGGCCTGGGCCTCTGCCACGTCGTCAGCAGTGCGGGGACAAATCTCGATGGTCTCATTGTAGAGCACCACGATGCCAGTAACATCGTAGGTCTTGCCATCGGCCAATTCAACACCGGTCTTAAACTTGTCGTAGAACGTAATGGTAGCACCGGTTGCGTCGGCAAAGGTCTTGGCCTCTGCGTTATAGGTCACGTTCTTCAGCGTGACGAGCGTGCTCTGGTTGGCCTTGGCAATCTCGCCTACAGTCTTCACTACAGGAACGACCTCGGCAGTACCAATGGTAAGGCCTTCGTTAGAGAAATTGGTAATCTCGGCATTGCCCTGATAGAGCACTATGCTGGCATCGATGGTGCCGGTAAGCGTCTGTCCGGCCTCCAGTCCATGATTCTTGGTATATACCAGCGCACCATAGCCGTTGGCATCGGCCAGGAATGCGTTGTTTCCATTGACAAACACCACCTGCTCGCCGTTGAAGGTGATAGTGGCGGGAGTGCTGGTCGCTGTGACTTTGCTCTGCAGCTCGCTGAAGGAGCCGACAGCCACCTTAGAGTTCTGCACCGTCAGCGTGAAGCTGGCACTGCTCGGCTTGTAGGTGTTGTCGCCAGCAAACGAAGCGCTGATGGTCGTCGTGCCGGCAGTCAGCAGATTAATCTGTGTAGCGGTAGCGTTGATGGTTGCCACCTCCTCGTTGCTGCTGGTCCATGTTACGACAGCATTGGCAATGGGAGCACCGTCGGCACCAGAGACAGAGACGCTAGGCAGGCTCATGGTAGTGCCCACTTCGCCAGAGGTCTGATGTTCACCTAACGTAACGGTGGTTGCCGTGCGGGTGTCGGTAGTTACTTCACCATAAGTAATCACAATCTCACTAATTCGCACTTGCACGTTTGACGTATTGGCATTGCCAAGCACAAACGACGTGCTGTTGATGTCGAAGACACCATTGGTGCCGGTAACGGCATTGCCTTCAACTGTCACGGAGACATTGCTGTAGCTTTCTCCTGTAAACGTAATGGCAATGCTGTTGATGGTTTTCTGTGCCAGCGACTGCACCGTGATGGTGTTACTGCCATTAGCACTCCAGTAGAGGCGAATGTCGCCAGCTTTGTTCAGTCCAGGCATGTTCGAGTTCGCCCCTTTGTCGCCGACCACCGACCAAGCGTTGGCGTCAAGTCCCAACAAGGCAGCATCGTTCTCGCCAGTCATGTTTGCAGTCGTTGAGCCAGAATACTTCATCGTAACCTGGTCAGCGTACGCCAATCCCCCGAAGAACATGACGAGCATGCTCAGCAGGGAGAATCGTAACAATTTGTACTTCATACTGTTGTTAGTTAGTTAATAAATTAGGTTAATTATAAAATGTTCACTTAATCACGACCTTGAGCTGCGCTCTTGCTCGTTCACGTTGACTTCGTCTTCGTTTGTCACGACTCGGCCATTCAAGCAAGCTTTATGGCTCTCGCTGCTCCAAACGTTCGGAAGAGCTCAAGCAAGCTCGGCTCTTCACTCACTTAATCACGACCTTGCGTCCGTTCTTCACGACGATGCCACGATAATCTTTCTTGACACGCATCCCCTGCATATTATAATGATGTGTAGCGGGTGCGCTGTCGGTCGAGAGGCTTTTAATGCCATCCTGCTCCTTAGGCTCATTGACAGCTTTTACCAGCGTTTCAAACTCATTGTAATAGGCAGGGAAATAGTCCTTAACATCCTTGCCCTGCAGGGCCTCCTGATTCTCTTCAAGCATGATGCGCTGCACCAGCGAGTTGCAGTACACCTCTATATTGGTGTAATACTTGTGCTTGCTGTCTATAGTATAAAGATTGGCATCGTTCTTGTTGGGGTCAAGCCCGTTGGCCAGCTCCCAGTTGTCGGGCATTCCGTCCTTGTCGGAATCGTAGGATGCTGGACGGGAGCCTGTGGTGAAGTTTGCCTCAGTATAACCGTTGACATCGCTCACCTTGTCTATGCGTCCCCACTTGCCAGTGACAGAACCCTTGTACGTACAGGTGCCATTGCGTGTTTCGTCGGCATAGCGGGTATCTACGTCGTCGCGATAGAGCGAAGCACCTGCGTATGTCGTAACCTGCTCGAAGGCCATCTCTGCGTCGTGGGTAGTGACGGTGCCAGTGGGTGCCTCCTCGTCTAGCTTCATACACACATAGTCGGTGCCACTGACAGTCATATACTCGGCATCACTGCCATTATAGTGGTTGGGGTCCTTCGACCAGCGTTTGCCGTTTCGGGTAATGGTGCCGTCGTCGTATGTAAACTTCTCCCATCCGGCAGCCTTGCCATCTATCATGTTTCCGTCTACGTAATAGCGGCTGGTCATATCCCAATAGATGGGATAGCCCGAGGCATTGCCGCTGGCACCCACCGTCACCTGCGTCAACTTCGACACCGTTGCGCCGGAACCGCTCTTATAGTAGTTGCCCACCATGTTTACCTTTCCACCGCCGGGACCTCCGTAGCATCCGTCAGTATTGTAGATGACGCAGTTGCGGAAGTCCACGTTTTCGGCCTGCACTGCATTTTCCCATTTATAATCGGCATAAAGGCTGTTAGAGGTATATCCTGTCCAGTCATAACGTGCACCATTGAAGCGCGGTGAGCGATTGGCCACGTGGAGAATCATGTTATGATGGAACGAGGCCAGCTTGCCTCCCCAGATGCCTCCATAGCCGTGGGCACCCTTGTTGTGGCCGGCATTACAGAGGCTCTCGCCAATAGTACACCACTGCATGGTGAAGTTGTTGTTGTCGTAGAATGATGCCACCTCGTCGATAGACCAGGAGAGAGAGCAGTGGTCGAAGATGATACCAGTGTAATGGCGTGCCGTAGAGGCGTCGGCCCCGTCGTTGACATCCTTCTCCTGCCCACGGCGTATGCGCAGATAGCGTATGATAATGTTGTTGCCGTGAGGGTTTACCGAAAAGTAGCGCAGAGTGATGCCCGGCTTTGGCGCTGTCTGTCCCATAATGGTGGTGTTTGCACCAATATTGACATCGCTTTTCAGGGCTATGACCCCACCCACGTCGAAGACCACAATCTTCTTTGCCGAGCCGTTGACGGCAGCACGGAAGGAGCCCGCACCAGCATCGTTGAGGTTGGTTACGTGCACTATATTGCCTCCTCTGCCGCCAGTGACATAGCGTCCGTGCCCCTCTGCACCTGGGAAAGCAGGAGTCTGCGCAGCTACGCTGCTAAATGATAAATGGTAAATGATAAATGATAAGCCAAGTAAAAATCGTTTCATATTTGTTTATGTTTGTTTTCGTTTGAGGGATGCGATAGAATCGCAGCATAAAGGACAGAACTGAGTTATTGCATTCTTTGAAGGCCTTCCCAACGCACGTTCCATGTACCATCCTGGGGGAATCCGGGGTTATTGGGAATCTGGCATCCGTCCCATCCGGCACACATCATGGCGATGGCGGTGAGCAGTGCCCCGTTGCCTGGCAGGTAGATGCGAAGGCGGTCGGCGGTCTGAAAGTTATGACCGTTCTTCAGGTAGGTATTCTTCTGAGTGTCTATAAGCAGGGCTTTCAGTGCCTTGTCTGGTCGGCCTAGTCGTGCAGCCGCCATTGCCACCATGCCGTAGTCCCATCCCCAGGTGGTCTGCCAGTTCCAGTTGTCCATCACCCAATCCAGCGTGCGGCGCGCAGCTATCGAGTCGTTGCTGACGGGGCAGACGGGCAGCATGCCAAATGGACCGAGCACGGCAGGATGGTCGTTACGGCATTTCTCTTCAAAGGTCTCTGTTGTAACGACTGCAGCACCGCCGCCTACGGTATTAAAGGGGTCGAAGCCCTTCAGGTTGTCGGTCTTGCCTTTGGGCAGTCCAGCGGTATAGATGCCAATGCTGTTCATGGGCAGGCGTGACATGCCACTGACTATATCGTCCCATTCGGCATTGCGGGGCTTTCCCTGCCGCTCACGCCATTTATTGGCCACTATAAGCCCGTACTGCCAGTAAGCCAACTCAAAGGGGTGGTTATAGCTAAAGTCCTTTGACATAGACTCCTGCATGGCCGTCTCGCCCTGCAGGTAGTAACGCTTTGTCTTCTTGTCATAGCTCACGAAGTCGGCCATAAACGCTGCTGTCTCCTCCACCTTGTCACCATACAGTGACAGCGTGGCAGCAGTAGGCTTGGCACGATACATCTCCTCGGCCATATATATATAATGTGGCTGCTGCCATACAAGGAACGAGCCAGTGTTAGATGGAGCCTCGCCTGCCCAAGGGTCGGTCATCTTCATCCAGCGGATGCCCTTAAAGCCCTGACGTTGTGCTATCTCTTTTGCTTCTGGATAGGCCACCTGGTTGTACCAATTGAGTACTGAGGCCACGGTCTGCGGACGGTTCCACAGCGCAAAGTCAACCATGTGCCACCATGTCATCTCCAGGTGAGGGCGTCCAAACCAGCTGTTATATGTCAGTCCTGTCTCCTGCGGCGGCATATTGTTGGCACAGTTCACATGAGTGAGGTATTGCGAGAGAACCACACGACGTTCCAGCTCCTTGGCTCGTGGGTCAGTACACTGACCGAAATCGACTATGGCGCCTTTCTGCCACCAGCTGTTCCATGAACGGAGAACGCCGCGAAGCTCCTGGTCAAAGACCAGGCCAACGCCCTGCTCCACCTCTGTTCCCGGCTGAAGGTAACAGGCCTCGAAGGAGAGCACGTCGCCACAGGCGGCAAGCGTAAAGCAGTGGTCACCCTGCTTCTTCAGCTCGGCCTCACCCTCCCAGCGCAGTCTCAGATAGTAGCGCGTGTCGTCTATCACATGCTCTATCGTAGCCTCATTGGAAGCAACAGAAAAGATACCCGACTGGTGAGCCTGCGGCTTTGTCCAGTCGCTGGCATCGTCGGCATGCTTTCCTGTAGGGTAAGGAAAGCGTATGCTAACAACCGCCCGCTGGTCTTTAAGCAACAACGACTTGACACGATAGAGCACTGCATCGCGGTTCTGTTGAGCAGCGGTAATGACATCTACGGGTTGTCCATCGGCCACGAAGTGCGATTCAATGATACCGTCGTAAAGCTTCAGCTCCTGACGAATGCCGGTTAGGGTTTTCAAGGGAACGTCCTGCCCTGTGGCATCCTTCAAGTCGAGCCCGATGGTGCCGAGGTTCAGGCGGTGGGGATTCACGCGGAAGTACTCTGTGGCAGCAACCCGTCGTATGTCGGCGGCAGAACTGCCGACCACACTCTTTGCCTTGTACTCCACAGCATACACCTCGGGATGACCGTGCCCCAAGTCCATACTTTTCTCACTCTCAGCAGGGGTGAGTTTTTTGGTGTTTTCGAACTTATGCCAGCCCCAGTCAGACATGGCCGTCAGGGGAACACCACCCCTATATTCAATAGGGAACGACTGCATTCCAGTGACATCGACCGTAGTGGCAAAATGCCCGTTACCCACAGTAAGCGCAGTGAGCGGATCGGCACTGGTGATGACAGGGTTGTTACGCGACACCACCGCCTGGCGGTTAATGGGCTGTGCCACGTTGTCGGTGTCATATCCCATCATCTCCATCTCCAAGGAAGCCCATATAAACGGACCTATGCCCTTGGCATCGTTGTCGCGTATAGGTTCTGAGAGATAATATGCGTATGAGCCGTCACGCCGTCTGTTCTCTTTAACGCTTCCTTTCGGATTGACTTTCTTCATAGCGGCCTCCACCTCTGGTGTGACAGCAGGGCCTAAGCCGGCAACACTGCAGCAGTTGGTGAGCGAGATAGTCTTGTCGTCGTTAACCTTGATAAAATTGTTAATAATACCCTTGTAGGCCCTAATGCCGGCATCGCGATACTTGGTGCCTACGTAGCCCTTACGGTAGGCTTTCAGCAGTACGTAGGTGAACATTGCCGAGCAGGTGCTCTCCAGATAGTTGCCCTCGCGCCCCGGCGAGTCCATCACCTGATACCACACGCCTGTCTTCTTGTCCTGCCACTTAACAACAGCATCAAGGTCTTTCTTCAACAGCTCTATCAGTTCATTGCGGCGTGCATAGTCCTGCGGCACAGCATCGAGCACCTCTATCAGGGCCATGGTATACCATCCCTGTGCCCTACCCCAGCAGTGCTGTGACAGTCCTGTCTCCTTGTCGCTCCAGAAGGCGTTGCGTGTCTCGTCGTAGGCATGGCGGTTAAGCCCTGTCTTTGGGTCGAGCGTGCGCTCGTAGGTAATCTTCAGCTGGTCTACGGCATCATCGTAGATAGCGAGGGTAGCAT
>CAMYZK010000004.1 GCA_947303825.1 uncultured Prevotella sp.
CGCCTCGGCGTTGGCCATGATGCCCTCGCCGCCGTACCACACGTCGCCCCTCAGCAGACGAGGCCACAGCTCCCTCGGGAGGGAGTCCAGCCTGGCGAACACGCCCTCCATCCCGATCCTACCGGAATGCATCTTGCCGGGCCGCACGTCCACGGTGAGGACGATCCTGAGCAACCCGATGAACGCCGTGTGGTAGTTGTGGCTCGGCCGTCCGGGCTTCTGCGGGTTGTAGCCCAGCTCCGCGCCCTCCTGGCGGCCGTAGACGCACTTCACCGAGTTGTCCACGTCTATGACGTAGTCGTGCTGCAGCAGCGGCTCGTACGACTCGCGCTCGTGCCGCGCGAGCCAGCCGCCGAGCCGCGCCCCGTCGCAGTTCTTCAGCGCACCGCAGTCCCTACGCACATGCCACACCGAAGCCCCCTTCCCTGTGCATACCCACACGCCGCCACCGCCGGCAGCCGCCACATCGTCCTCGTCGCAGCCAACGGCCACAACAGCCGTCACCGTCATGGCCGCCACCATGGCCGCCATCATCATCATCTGTTTCATTTTTCTGTTCGTTTGTTTGGTTACTACATTTAATTATTGAGCCCACTTTAAAAAGTCAGGCATATTACATTTGTTTAAAATTGTCACAAAATAATCTCTGATTTATGCCGATTTCTGGAATATTTTTGGCAGAGAACGGTGACAGGCTGATTCTGACAGGAAGAAACGAAAGCCGACTGGCTGACATCAAAAAGGAACTGGAAGGAAAAGGCTCTGATGTGATGACATTGACCTTCGACGTGAGAGACCGTGAAAAGGCTGCTAAATTCATAGAGATGTTGCCAGCAGAATGGCAAGAGATAGACGTGCTGGTGAACAATGCAGGACTGGCTCTCGGACTTGAGCCGGAGTATGAAGGCAATCCTGACGACTGGGAGACCATGATTGACACGAACATCAAAGGGCTGTTGACCATGACAAGGCTCATCGTGCCGGGCATGGTTCAGCGCAATCGCGGACACATCATCAATGTCGGCTCCGTGGCTGGCGATGCCGCCTATGCCGGTGGCAATGTCTATTGTGCCACCAAGGCAGCAGTAAAGGCCCTTTCTGACGGATTGCGTATCAATGTGGCCAACACAGCCATTCGTGTCACGAATCTGAAGCCAGGCCTGGTGGAGACCAACTTCAGCAACATCCGCTTCCATGGTGACAACAACCGTGCGGCCAATGTGTACAAAGGCATCAAGCCCCTCACTGGAGACGATATTGCCGATGTTGCCGTCTATGCCGCCAATGCACCAGAGCATGTACAGATTGCAGAGGTGCTGATTCTGGCCACTCACCAGGCCAGCGGCAGTGTGATTGTCAGAAAGTAGCCCTTCCCCTGCATTCTACTCTTTGCCGTCAAGCGGATATGGGAACGTATAACCTTCTATGCCATTGGCTTTGTATTCACCATTGATAAACATGACGCGCCAGGGGTAGTAGGCTTTCATTGCCTCGGCCATCTCAGCGGCAAGCTTCGGATTGTCACCGGGTCTGAGCACTCTAATCTCACAATCGACCAGATGACCTGTAGCATCGACCTGTGCCCGCCTGACAGAGAAGACAATCCGCTTCTGACCGGCCAGTTCAGGATACTGCTCGATGTGCAGGGGGAACATCTCAGGAAGGTCAGAATTGCGTTTTCGAGGAAATTGCCTGGGGGGATTTGCCTCAGGGTGGTACTCATCGAAGGCGAAACCCTCAACGACATAGTTCTGATAGTCTTTCACCCCACGGACCTTCCCTTGCCCGATGCTGATCATCCGCTCGTTTTCGTAGTTTCTACGATAGCCGTCATGCACATAGTAAATCATCTTCCCTTTTGCCACGCGGATGTCACCATCGAGCCAGGTGGCAACAATACGTTTTCCTTCAACGTATTTCTTAAAAAGGCGACGCAGGGTTTTAGACGGCAGACTTTCAGTACGGCCCAATCGATCTGAGCCATCATATATCATGTACTGGACGCTATCCAAACAGAGTTTGTCCTTCCAGATGCTCCAATATGCTGTATAGCCTGACCAATTAGCCGTCGACCAGCCGCGGTCTTTTGGCAATGCTTCTTTCAGTTCACGACTTAATACGGAGTCCGCATAGACAGGCTTGCCCAGCAGTATCCATTGTACGCCGTCAATATAGATAACGTCACCTTCCTGCGCTGTAGCATACGTGGAGAGGCTTATGAATAGCATGGTGATACAGAAAAAACTCTTTTTATTCATGATTCTATTGTTTAATGGTTTCGTAAATGGTTAGGGAAACAGAATGGGCATCGAATATCTCACGTTGCATGACTTGCCGTTCATCTTGCCGGGCATCCATCTTGGCATCAGACCAATCATGCGCATACTCTCTTCACTCAGTTGGGTGGCAATCTGCTCCTTCACCTGTTGCTGCATCTCTTCGCTCTCTTGGCTCAGGCGCTGGTCGTCGTAACTCATTCGCATGAGCTTTACCACTTTGATGTCAGAGATGTAGCCAAGGCTGTCTACCAGGAAGGTCGTGATGACCCTACCCTTTGCACCATATTCCAGAGCCAGGCCGTCATAGCGCTTGTTGGTCTTGAGGAACTCCTGCAAAGCACGATAGCCTCCGGGATAGCTGGGCGCCTGTTCGACGCTGCTGAAGACCTTGACGGACTCCTCAGTTGTCTGATGGGCGCCGGATGTCTCTTCTTTCTTAGTGTCCGAAGGCGTTGTCATCGCCAGCTGACCGGCACCTGAATGTTGCCCGGTCTTTAGCGTTTGCTTAGTCTTTGGAGTTTCCTTCGTAGCATCCTTTGTGGCAAGTGTGTCTTCTGGCAGAGGTGTTGCCGCATCTGCTTCGGGAATACTTGACGCGACAGCCTTTTCCGCTACAGCCACCATCGTGTCTGCCTGTTCGTCAGCGCCTTTGCCAAAAAGGAAGATACCAGCTATCAGTGCGATGGAGGCTGCGATGGATAGTCCCCACAGCACAACACGCTTGTGCGACGGGGTTTCTTCCTTTCCGATGACCTCGCGCTCAAACTTGGCCCACTCCGCATCCACGTCGGGCATGCCTATTTTCTTGTCAATATCTTCCGTCTTCATCTTACTTTGCATTTTTAAAGGTTTCACGAATCTTTGCCAACGACCGCGTGATGTGTTTGTTAACTGCCGCCGTACTGATACCGAGTACCGTAGCCGTCTCCGCATAAGTCATTTCCTCGTCATAGTGCAGCTGCAACACGCGCTTGTCCTGCTCCGTCAGGTTGTCATCGATAATTTGCTGCAGTTCGTGCAGCAGCTCCTCGCGTTCTTCATCCCGACATGCTACCTCATCTCGCTGCAACGCTTCCTCCATCTGGCGCCTGAGTTGCCGCTGTCGAAGGATATGCAGGCACTGGTTGCGTGTAGCTGCCAGCAGATAGCCCCTGAGCTGAGAATCGCTCACTTTTGGCTTGCCTTTCCACATCTGGGTGAACACCTGATTCACGGCATCCTTCGCATCGTCTGCATTCTCTACCATCGAGAATGCCATGCGATACATCAGCGGATAGTTGTCCTTGAACAGGCGTTCAAACCATTGTTTACTATAGTCCATACTTCTTGTTTGTCTCTGATTCAACTATAAGACCCTCGTAAGGCAAAACCAAATACCCCTATATGCAAAATAATTCATAATTGTTTATTGTTCTGGTGGCAAAGGTACAAATAAACAAATAAAAAAACTCTGTTTTAGCGAAAAAAAGTATAAATGAGAGTTGAGAATGTGAAACATGCGAAAGTAGAATTAGGAGCCCACTTTAAAAAGTCCAGAAATGAGTATTCCGAGAAGAAATCTGTGAACAGCCGCTCCCGCCCCTTAAGGGGAGGGGTCGGGGGTGGGGGTAGGTATCTCTCTGCCGATGAATGAGTTTGTCACCCCACCCCTGCCCCTCCTCTACAAGGGAGGGGAGTGCCATGCGGCTCGTTAGTTGACGGTAGCGGACTTTTTAAAGTAGACTCAAAAACCAAAAAAACACAAACGTAACTACTCAGTCATCATTCGTTGGTCGGCCTCTCGGCCTCAAAATCTGACAAAATCTAAATAAAAATCCAACAAAAATAGGGAAAATGAAGATTTTTGTATGATTTTCAACAAGATTTTTGAAAGATTTTGAGCGTAGCGACCATATAATCAGCTATGACTGAGTAGTTACACACAAACCCGCAAAACGTTAAAAAGTGCAAATTATCGGTTGCTTGTTATAATTTTTACTAAACCATAGGCAATTCCATCGGAGTGCGTTTGTGTGTTTAAGAAATTTTCTATAAATTTGCAAAAACTTAAAACTAAAAAAATAAACTAATAACTAACAACTCACAAACTTAAAATAAAAGCTGACGATATGAAATTACGTTATGCGTTCATTATCGTTCTTTTATGCTTTGTTAGCAACTCCATCGCCCAAGACTGGCAGGTGGCAGACCCGTATGCTTTTAACGACGAGACGGTGGTCTATGCCACATTGCAGTCGAATGTGCCTACCGACCCACAAACCGACTTTGTTCTTGCCGCCTTCATCGATGGCGAATGTCGTGCAGAGGCGAGGACTCCCGTCGTGGGTGTAGATGGCTCCAGGTTTTTTATTCTTCGTGTCAAGGGCGACCAGACTTCCGACAAGGGAAAGGCCATCGCCTTCCGCACCTATCACAAGCCCACCCGTAAGACTTACGATCTTACAGTCTCCACCCCCCAAGCAGGCATTTCTTATTCTGGCGAGAGCGAGGGAACCCCTTCACGCCCTATCGTTCTCTTGGTAGAGCGTGATGATGACGAGCTTGTTCCCTTGGAATCTCTCTTTTTCGTTGCCGACGGCCTGGCCGCCGGGCTTACCACCCGTGTACGACTGGAACCTGTTCCGGCCAATGCCAGCTTCGATGCCTACGAGGTGCAGCTCTCTTTCACTGGCATCATTGCGGGGTGGACTGCCATGCAACAGCAGCGTGTGGACCGGGAACCGCTCTGCTTCGACCTCACACCCGAATATCCCGGCATCGTTCAGGTGCAGGCCACCGTGGGTGGCAAGCCCGTCACCCTGCGTGGTGACACCGGTGCTCCACTCAGCTCTCTGGAGGTGGGAGCACAGGTCGACCTGAAGGCGGGGTGGCAGTGGCGCAGCAACCCCTATGGCGACATCACCAGCACCAACATCGGAACAATATTCTCTGAAGCACAGCTGGTAGAAGCGCGCACACAGGATGCCCTGGTTTATAACGACCCGGAGTGGGGCTACTTTGGCACCCTCATGGATACCGGTATTGCACAGAACACCTGCTATAAGGTGAAGATGGGCAGCACACCCTACCCCACCGTCTTGCGAGGTGGCCACTACGAGTCGGCATACAGCGTGCTGCTCGACGGTGAATGGACATGGGTGGGCGTACCTTATTATTATGACCGCCCCGTCAGCGAGGCCCTCAATCCCAGTCGGCAGCAGCTGCCCGAAGGCATGGTCATCGTGTCGAAGGAAGACGGCTCGGCCGAGTTCAACGGCTCCAGATGGACCGGCGACCTCACCCTACTGCGTAGGGGGCAGGGAGTTATGGTATATAGCCCGCTCGACGTGCCCTTCAGCCTGGCATTTACCCCAGAGGCAGATATGCCGCAAGCCAGGGAGCAGCAAGAGTCGTCTAGGCCAGCCAGCACAAGGCTTGCCGCCTCCGCACCATGGCACTATGATGCCAGCCGCTTTATGAACAACACCACCATCGTGGCCGAAGTGGACGGAATGAAGTCGCTCTCTGACAGCTGGACCATAGGCGTGTTTGTAGGCAACGAATGCCGGGGCGAAGGCCATTATGTAGAGGGGCGCTTCTTCATCACCGCCCACACCGAGCGCGGCGAGCAGCTCAGGCTGGTGCTGCGCCACGAGCCTACGGGCACCACCACCGATATCGTTGAGAAGATAACCGCTGTTCAGATGCGCATGGGGTCGCTGCGCCAACCCGTCGTGCTCCATGCTACCGATTCCACGATGGGTATTGACGAGCGACGCATGGATGATTACACCTCTGTCTGTTATGACCTGTCTGGCCGCAAGGTCAGCCCGGGAAAGCGGGGCATAGTGTTGCGCCGACAGGCCGACGGAAAGACATATAAGACGATAAATGATAGATGAAAGAGGAAAGAGGAAACTAAAAAACTCATAAACTAAATAACTCATATAGATATGAAAAAAATTCTATTACTCCCCTTGCTCCTGTTGGTGTCGATAGTGACATGGGCCGCACATTTCACTGTGGTCTCCCCTTACGACACCCAAGGTGGCGAATTGACAGCAACCGTGGCTGTAGCCGAGTTTGTTACCAACGAGAGTAACGCCTCCTACGAGGTAGCCGCCTTTGTCGGCGACGAGTGCCGCGCAGTGGCTGTCCCAGAAAACGTCCAAGGAAAGTGGAGGGTCACACTGCGAGTGCCCAGTGCCGATACCGAAGCCGACAACGGCAAGGCTATCACCTTCAAAGCCTACAACACGGTGACCACTTGCGAGTACGATCTGACCAGCTCAACAGCAGTGACGTTTACCGGAGACAACACTGTCAACATCACGCTCACGCTGACGGCTGTAACCGGACTGACACTGAGCGACATCAGCATGAACGTAGACGAAAGCATCGACCTGACGAGCAAGCTGACAGTGGAGCCTACAGGTGCCAGCCTGCCGCTAAACATGACACCCACCTGGCGACTGAGCCCAAGCGACGTACCCAGCCTGTTACCGACGGCACCTATTCTGTCTCGATAGGCAGACTTTCTGCCAGGGCAAAAATTGAAATCTTCCAGCCGGCAACGGGCATCGTCATCAACCCACCCACGGAGATAACCTATCGCATTGGCGAGGACGAGGCGGCACTGAACGAGCTGCTAGCCGTTACCGAGCGTAACACTCATTACACCGTGACACCGTCGAACACCACCGACCAGGTGTCGTGGGAGATTGGCGACCAGACCATTATCGGCATGAGTGCTGCCGGCGGTGCCTACGCCTTGCTGAAGCCCGGCACCACCACCGTGACACCCATCGTGACCAAGCGCGACGGCACCGTGCTGCGCCCCTCTAACCCCAGTGCTATCACCACCACTGTGGAGCAGCCTGTCAAGACCATACAGTTTAACTGGACATCGCAAAATCCCAACAAGGCCAACGTGGGCGACGATGTCTACTCACGCCTTGCAGCCCTGGTCACAGTGCTTCCCGAGCAGGCCACAAACAAGGACTTCACCTTCAAGGTGACACCGCTCTCCTCCGGTTCCACACCTGCCGGAACGTACACGCAGACAGACAACAGCCTTGTGTTTAACAATGAGGGATATTATGAGGTGCAGGTCGTCTCTGCCGACAACGCCAATCTGGACGGAGCAAAAGCACACATCAAGTTCCAGGTGGAGAATCCGGCCAAGCAGGTCAACTTCACCAAGAGCGAGCTGGAGATAATGCTCGACGAGAGCAACCAGGAGTTTGCTGCCACCGTCTCCACCATGGTCAATAGGAACATCAGCCTAGGCCCTGACGGATGGTCTATAGCCAGTGGAACCATTGCGGTGACGGGCAACGCCCTTACCATCGACCAGCAGGAGACAAAGGTCTCCAATGACGGTGCAAAAGTCAGCGTGACAGGTGCCGCAGAGGGTACCTCGACCGTCACGGTAACCCTGCAGTGGAACGACTACAGCAACTACGACGGCACCAATGCCAGCATCGGCACGGCCCAGGCAACGCCACAGAGCTTCACGGTGAAGATAGTGTCGAAGCTGAGTGGCTTCACGGCCTACAACACGCTGAATGCCGACGGAACAGGCACGCTGAGGCTTGAGCCCATACCTGTAGGTGCACAGTATGATGCCGATGCCATCCTGGTGACACTGGCCAACAGCATCTATCCTGACGACTGGACAGCGGTGAGCATCAGCAACCGTACCAACGGCACCGACGGCATCACCCTGACCTACACAGCAGCCCTGCCCGGAAAGGTAAGCGTGACAGCGAAGGAGACAGGGGCAGCAGGCTACACCATCTACGACGGCAACAGCACGGGCAGCCAGCCGGCAGTGTTCGACGGCTTCCAGGTGCCTGCGACCTACAGCTTTGCCAGCGGATGGCAGTGGCGCAGCAACTCGTATGGCGACGAGAGCAGCTATGCCGACGAGTTCTTCAACAGCACCTTCACCGCCAGCTTCGGCGAGGCCCGCACGCAGACCGCCCTGCTCATCAACGACGACCTCTGGGGACTCTTCAGCGACGGCACCTTTGGCATCAGCCAGCGGCAGTGCTACAAAATACGTATGAAGGCTGCGGCAAGCACCACCCTGACCTACGGCACCTTCCCGCAGGAGGGACAGAGCGTCAGCCTGTATAAGGGCTGGACATGGGTAGGCTCACCCTATGTCTACAACCGCTCGCTGACCAGTGCCTTCCAGGGTGTGAGTGTGCCACAGGGCACCCGCATCGTGTCGAAGAACAGCGGGTTTGCCGAGTGGAACGGTACCAGCTGGACAGGTAGCCTGAAGACAATAGAGAAGAACCAGGGTTATATAGTTTACTGTCCCGAACAAGGCGCTTCGCTGCCCTTCCGTTCAGAGTACACCATGTCGCAGGGTAACGATGCTGCCGGAGCACGCACTGTCAGTCAAAGTGTGTGGAGCTATGACGACTCGCAGTTTGCCGGCAACATGACGATGATAGCTCTTCTGAACGATGTTGACAACCCTGACGACTACACCGTGGGAGCCTTTGTCGGCGAAGAATGTCGCGGAGAGGGTGTTGTGGTCGACGGCAGGCTCTTCATCACCGCACATGCCAATAGCGGTGAGCAGGTGAGCTTCCGTCTGCACAACGAGCTTACTGGCGAGTTCTTCGACGTGGCCGAGACCGTAAGCTGCCAGCAGATGCTCGGCACACTGGCCCGTCCGTTCCAAATGAGCATCACCGATGTCACTACTGGCATCAGCGAGATGACAGGCCTGCGAGGTCAGCATGCCGTAGAAACTTACGACCTGATGGGTCGTAAGAACCCGAACTCCAGGCTGACCATCATCCGCACAGCCGACGGCAAGGTGGTGAAAAGAGTGAAGAATTAAGAGTTGAGACTTTAGTATAGGAGTTAAAGAAGTTAAAGGAGTTAAAGACGATTGTTTTGCTGATGTCCCCAAGCAAACGGTCAGCACTAGTGGGTGAAGCAAAACGCTTTGCGGCATCAGCAAGACTATTGTCTAAACTCCTAAACTCTTAACAAGAAACCCCAAAACTCACAAACTAAAAGGTAATGATTGGAAAAACCTTGCGCGCGAACATTATTTATATAATGGTACTGCTGTGTCCTCTGGGCATGGCGGCACAGTCGCTGACGCAGAATTCCATCAGCACCATCGCCAAGAGCGACCCGCTCATCATCACCGGTGCCATAGGTACGCAGAACACGTTCTACAACTCGTCGGCAGGCAACGGCTATCGCTCGCCGTGGTCCAACACGCTCTATGCCAACCTGAACATACAGCTCTATGGCATCTCCATGCCATTCGCATTCTACTATTCCAACAACAACAGCTCGTTCTCGTTCCCTCACTTCTCGTTCCACATAGACCCCACCTATAAGAACTGGCGCGGACACCTGGGACGCTCGTCAATGGGAATGAGCAACTACATCATGAACATGTCGTTCGATGGTGTCGGCCTGGAGTACAACGGTCAGAGACTACGCTTCGGCGCCTTCTACGGCGAGCTGCGCAATGCCATCAACGACGACCCCACCGACCCCGCTGCCCGTGCACCGCAGTACCGGCGCATGAGCTGGGGACTGAAGGTGGGCTACGGCACCGGAGAGAACTACCTGGATCTCTACCTGCTCAGTGCCAAAGACCGCCAAAGCTCACTCAGCGAGTACTGGCAGCAGAAAGTAAGCCCACAGGAGAACGTTGCCGTCGCTCTGAAAGGACGCCTGGGCATCACCCGGTGGCTGTCGCTGCGCGGCAACCTGGGGTTCTCGGCCTTCACCCATGACTACAGGGCCGAGCGCATTAAGAGTCCTACGCTCGACAGATGGGACAAAATATTCGAGGCCCGCTACTCTTCGCTCATGCGCATTGCCGGCGACATCAGCGCTAACGTGAGACTGAAGAACTTCAACACACAGATATCATACCGCATGGTGCAGCCCGACTATACCACCCTGGGCCTCTACTACACTAGCAACAACTTCCAGTCGCTGGGCATCAACATGTCCACCTCTCTGTTCAAGAAACTGTCACTCTCGGTCAACTTCTCCGGTCAGGAGGACAACATCACCCGCAACCAACTGTACACCACACGCGGCTTCGTCTACTCGGCCAATGCCTCACTGCCCGTCACCGACAAGCTGCATGTCTCGGCATCCTATAGCGGATACCGACAGGTACAGGGCGACGGCAAAGCCCACGTGAACGACACCATACGCATTGACCGGCAGATGAGCTCCGTCACACTCATGCCGTCTTACAGCTTGACGGGCGACCACTACGACCACATCTTCTCTCTCTCGGCCAGCTATACCGAGAACAAAGACCTGAACAAGTTTGATACCGGCATCAGCGAAGTGAAGACGCTCGCGGCCGGACTGAGCTACAGCCTAGGACTGAAGGAATGGGAGATGGACGTAACAACCTCGCTCTCCCACCAGCAGAGCAAGGGCTACAACTCGAAATACACCAGCGACGTGCTCTCCGTAAGCTCAGGACGCTCGTTCCTCAAGGAAAAGAACCTGAGCGTGTCGGCAGGACTCTCGCTGTGCTACAACCAGGTGGAGAACAGGCAACGCATGCTCTCCGTTGCCTCCGACATCACGGCGGGCTACACACTGAAAGACCATGTGTTCTCGCTGTCGGCCAACTTCAACAAATACAGCGACACCAACCTGAGTGCCGACATGTCGAGCTTCGGTGCCAGCGAGTTCACCATCTCCCTGGGCTACAACTACACCTTCTCGCTCATGGAAATCAAACGAAAGGCAGAAAAGAAAATGAAGAATGAAGAATGAAGAATTGACAGAATTCGATTACATAATGAAAAAAAATACAACATATAATAAGGTAAGACCAAGGTCTTTGCGTATATGGCTTACCCTGCTGCTGCTTTTCAATGCGGTAGCAAATTCTTCACTCTTCACTCTTCACTCTTCACTCCTGATGGCCCAGGAGGTGACCATCAACGTGCAGCCCGTACAGCCTGTACTCCCGCCACAGGCAGGACAGTATGTTGACAATCCCGGCAAGTTCTTCACCATACAGCTGACCAACAACACCGACGAACAGCAGCTGCTGCACATAGGGCTGCAGATAGAGCAACGATTCCCCGACAACGTGCTGATGGTGCAGAGCCGTTACGGCCATATACCCCGCATACCCATCACGCTGGCACCCAACCAGGTGAAGACGCTGAACCCCGTGGAGATGAAGGCACTCTTCACCCACTACAACTTGGAAGACATCTACATCAAGGACGGCACTTATAAGGACTACAAGAGGGGTATCTATGGACTACTGCCCGAAGGACAGTACGAGCTCTTCCTCACCGCCTATAAATGGGACCCCAGTCTGGTGGGACCCGTCACGCTGAGCGACCCGAAAGACGGCAGCACCATGTTCAACGTGTGCTATACCGCCCAGCCGCCACGTTTCCTCACACCCATACAGAATGTCATTGCCGACGACCCGCTGAGCATGTTTGCCGTAACCAAGGTGAACCGAAACAGTGCCATGTTCACCTGGACACAACCCACGCTGAACTGCAATGCCACGATGGTGGGCTTCCGCTACAACGCACGCATCGTGAGGCTCGACGGTCTCTCTCCCGACGAAGCCATTGAGCGCAACCCCGTGGTGTATGAGCGCAACCGACTTACCACGCCACAGCTCACCATCCCCGAGGCGTACATACGCCAGATGCTGGGCGACAAGGCCGAAAGCGACATCTATGCCCTGCAGGTGACAGCCACCACCACGGGACACGACGTGAACTCGCTGAACTATACCCTCATAGAAAACGAGGGCAAAAGCACCGTCTACCTGTTCCGACTGAAAGACCCATCGAAGGAGACAGCCACTGAGGAGGAAGAGGAGTCTGGCGAGGAGGAAGACCCCATAGGTGGTTATACTTTGACCTTGGACCGTGAGGAGGCCAACCCCTACAAGAACGACTCGCTCTACGTCTTCGAGCAGCCCATGCTCACCGAGCCCAGCTTCAGCAAAGAGGAGCTGCTGGGCCGCAAAATATACTTCGGCGAGAGCATCAATGCCGAATGGCGCAAGGCATGGTTCGTGGGTGGACGCGGCCAGGCTCAGGACACGGTGAAGTTCGAGTACACCGTACAGCTCTTCATCGGCAATCCGGCCGACACACCGAAGGGAATCTTCGCCGGGAAACCTGTAGTAGAGCATAAGACCAAGGAGCTGAAGGACACCATCCGCTGGGATGACTTCAAGGAGAAGACCACTAACGGCGAGTACATGATACTCCGCGTCACAGCAAAGGCCACCAACGAGAAAAGCATACGCATGCTCCCCGACTCGCTCAACTACATCGACTTCGCCCTAACCAAGCACTACGAGGATGACTTTGCCTGCGGCACCAGCACGGCCAACGTACAGAACAAGGAACTCATCACACAGCTCCCGCCCAAGGGGACGAACCTGAAGATCAACTCCTGGTATCTCACCCTGAACGACGACTGTAAGCTCGACTCCGACGAGCACACCGTCAGCGGCACGGGATGGATAGCGTGGAACCCCATGGGAACGGGTACCAGCATGAGCTGCCGCGTGGCGGTGAAGTTCGACAACCTGAAGATTAACACTGACAACATTGTCTTCGACGGCAAGTGCCAGACCTACGCTAAGAGCAGCGCCAAGAAGGACGGCTACTCGGCCGAGCAGGTGGTAGACAGCATCTTCTCACAATCGGGACTCGACAACATCTGGGGAACCCTCTCCCTGCCCGAAGATGTCAAGAACAAGGTAACGAAGTTTGCCAAGGACGAGGCCTACGACGTGGCCAAGGCCTACAAGCTCGGTGAGTACTACGGCTACCTGAAGACCGTGCAGAACAAATGGGAGAACGCGAAGAAGGGCGACATCCTCGACCTCTACTTCCCCATAGAGCTGCCCGAACAGATTGCCAGCAAGCTGCCCAAGGACTTCAGCGTACAGATAGCCAGCATGATGTTCACACCGAAGTCGGCAGTGATGAACCTCATCGCCATGATTGCGCTGCCCAACTGCGACATCATCAAGGATAACGACGTGCTCGTCTTCGGATGTCCGCGACTGTGCATATCCCCCGACCGCATCTTCCCAGAGGACGGTGTGCTGGCACTGCTCAGCAACTTCAAGATACAAGACCCTGGCAGTGACTTCTCATTGACCTTTGTCGCACCAAGTGAGCCGCTGAACCCTGCACCCAACGATGGCTGCTACATACGTTGGGAGAACGACGAGTTTGGCGGACTGGGACTGGAGATAGCCTGCAACATACCCAACACGAAGCGTGTGGTCAACGGTACGGTGCACGACGACCTGCAGGCCCTGCTCGACCTCCGGGCCACCATCCGCGGCAACGAGAGTGCCGGCGACTTCATCGCCTACGGCTCGATGACGCCGTTCCAGGTCAACGACCTGCCCGACTGGACCTTCAGCGTTGGCGAGGAGATTATCTTCGACCACAACATGAGCGAGAACGGAAAGGGTATGCCCTCGCTCAGCACCATTGAGGAGTGGTCGCACAAGACGTTCAACGTCAAGGAGTGCGGCACCCATGTCGAGAAGGATTGGAACGCCTGGCAGGGTGTCTATGTTAAGGATGTGAGCATCGGCTTCCCCAAGTTTGCCGTCCTCGGCTCGGGCGACAAGGGGGTCACCATCGGTGCCAAGGACATGATCATCGACGGTTCGGGCATCACCTGCAAGGCCTACGCCAAGGACATACTCGATGCACAGACGGGTAAGTGCGGCGGATGGAAGTTCTCCATCGACGAGGCCAACGTACAGATTGTGCAGAACAACTTCGACAACTGTCAGATAAAGGGCGGCTTCGGCATACCGCTGTTCGGAAAGAAGGCCAATGAAGATTCCGGAAGTTCCGGAACCTCCGGAACCTCCGGAAAATCCGGAAAATCCGGATCATCCGGAAAATCAGAAACCGACAAGGTAGAGACCGACGTTCTTTACTCCTGCGAGATACGTCACCTCACCGAGCCCAAGTCGAAGGAGGAGTACTACACCTACGACAAGGACGGCAACAAGCAAAAGCATGAGCGCTTCACCTACGGCGACCAGAACCGTTATGCCTACATCTTCCAGACCGAGCAGGTCGGCGACCTCTACATGAACTGCTTCGTGGCCGACCTCACCGTGCTGAAAGACCAAACCTACTTTGTCGTGGCTGCCGAGGAGCAGGAGGACGGCAAGATGAAGACCGATGTGGAGCTGCGCATGGCCGGCGACATCACCATTGCCAACCCGCTCTCCGAAAACAAAACGCTGAAGTCCATTGCCGAGAAACTGCCCCTGAAGGTGTCGATGCCGGGCATACACTTTGCCAAGCTGCGACTCAGCAACTTCCGCTACATAGAGCGCAAGAACTCGCTGGTCTACAAGTACGCCAAGAAGAAAATGGACGATGCCGAAACGGCAGAGGCCAACTGGGAGATGACCCACACCAAGCTCATGACCCTAGCCGAGAGCAAGGAGCTGGAGCTGAGCAAAGACAAGTGCTATCTAGACCTCGGAGAGTGGTCGCTGGCCTCGGTGAAGAAGAAGCTGGGCCCGTTCTCTTTCGAGCTCACCGACTACGACTTCGGCTTCGACGGTAAGAAACTGTCGCTCGACATCTCCGGAAAGATTGGTTTCTGCGGCGACAAGGTCACCGCCGGGGCAGGCATTGCCATCACCAGCAACCTCGACATGCCCAGCGACGTGACCGACATAGGCAGTTACAAGCTGTCGAACGGTGCGGTGGAGTTCAAGAGCGTCACCCTCGACTGCGACTTTGCCAGCGTGCTGAAGCTCTACGGCGAGCTGCATGTTGTGAAAGACTCTACCGATGCCATGGGTAACAAGCTGAGCGGCTATGCCGGCACCGTGGACTGTGAGATCAAGGGGCTCTTCGACGTCAACTGCGACGGTGGCTACTTCACCGTGACTGAGACCGACGCAGTGAAACTAAAGGAAATAAAGGCCGATGCCAAGGAAGAGGGTGTCGAGGAATATGCCGGTGACAACACCTACTCTTACGGCTACTTCATGGTTTCCATCAAGAGTGGTGCTGGCATACGCATCGACCCGCTGGTCATCAACCGCATCGCCGGTGGCTTCTACTTCAACTGCCGACCAAAATGGAACGAATCGAAACTCGAATTCGAGACGCCTATTGCCGAATACGGTGCCATCGGCATCTCACTGGGCATGGGCTTCGCCACCTCGGCCGGTGAGGATGTGCTGAATGCCAATGTCGACCTGAACGTCATCTACAAGCGAAACGTCGACGGCAAGGGCGGGCGCCTCACCACCTTCCTCTTCAAGGGCGACGTAAAGGCCGTGAGCGGCATGATCGACGCGAAGTTGGTGCTGCTCTACCAGAACGACGATACCGACCGCTTCCTGTCGCTCGACATCACCGTGACTGCAGGACTGGGAGAAGGAAAGATAGGAAAATGGATGAAGGCTGCCAACGCGGAGCTGGAAGCTGTACAGGAGCAACTAAACAAGTTCCAGGAGAATATCGATGAGAAGGTGAAAGACTTCGTGCCTAGCGCGAACGGCAGTCTGGAAAAGGCATTGGACGATGACGGCGACCACGCGAAGTCGACGGCCAGCCAGAGCACCGACAATATTGAAGAGGAGGCAAAGAAAAAAGCCGAGGACGCGGAGAAATCGAAAGGTATGACCGTGAGCCTGCCCTTCCAGTTGAAGATTACGTGGAAGGAGAAGGGCGTGGAGAAGACACCCGTGCGCTGGCACCTCTACCTTGGTGAGCCCGAGAAGGACAAGCGCTGCAAGATTCAGTTGCTTGACTACAAGTCGAAGATTGTCAATGTGAACATCGGTGCCGACGCCTACCTCTGCATCGGCAACGAGCTGCCCGGCAACGGTCAGCTGCCGGCCATCCCCACGGAGATTACCGAATTCCTGAACCCGAGCGGTGTGGATACCGGTGCCGACATGGCGAAGGCCCAGCGCTCGCGCAACGCAGCCTGCAGAAACATGATGGGTACCGACGTGAGGGGCGGTCTGATGGTGGGTGCCTCGGCGTGGGGCTTCATCGACATCGATCTCGGCCTGTTCTACGGTGGCTTGAAGGCCATTGCAGGCTTCGACATGGCATTGGTGAACTACGGCGACGCTGCCTACTGCGTGAACCTGAAGCGACCCATGGGTAAGGATGGCTGGTATGCCACTGGCCAGTTCTATGCCTACCTAGCTGCGAACTTCGGTCTGCACATCAAGCTGGGTAAGCTCATCGACCGGCATATCAACATTGTGGATGCCGGCATCGGCGGCGTGTTCCAGGCAGGTCTACCCAGTCCTACGTGGATTGACGGTCGTGCCCGTGTGAAGCTGGCATTGCTCGGTGGACTGATCGACATCAACAAGTCGTTCCACTTCGAGTGCGGTGACTATTGCGAGGCTTTCGTGGGCAACGCCCTCGACGGCTTCTCGCTGTTCGGCGACTGCACCATCGCTGCCGACAGTCTAGAGGAGGGCTGGAAGGCAGAGAACGCCATCGCCGTGCGCGAGGGCAATAAGATGATGATTAACACGCAGGCATCGCTCAACAGCCAGTACCGACTGGTTGACCCGTCGACACAGAAGGCACTGGCCGAGCAGACGGGCGAAGATCCGGAGATGCTGAAGCTGAATGCTGCACGCACCTACATCTTCGACTTCGATAAGAACCAAAACGTTGTTGGCTGGAGCAAGGATGGCGTGAAGGGAGCTAGGCTGTTTGAGTTCACCGAAGAGGCCCTGGAAAAACTGCGGTGGACGAGAGTCAACGCGTCTAGTCCCAGCAATGAGGCGAAGTGGCGCGAATACATGAATAACAACTGGAAGACAACGGAGAATAGTATCATTATGAAGAGCAGGGACTTGTCGAGCGCTGAGACGGGCAACGATGCTTTCGACATGGACTTGAACCGAATGTTGAAGGATATTAGTGGTGTCACGGAGATTCCCATTAAGATTCGTGAGACGCAGGGGGTTCGCTACCATCTGAGCACCACCCTGCGGCCAGACCGCTGCTACCTCCTGGTGCTGACGGGCACCGCCTTTGAGGTGGAGAACGGCCAGTGCTGGTGGGTGCAGATTACCGAGAGAAATGGTAGCAAAATGGTGACGAACTACCAGAAGTGGAGACAGCACAAGTGCTTCTATTTCCGCACGAAGGCAACGGAGAGTGCGCCCGCCGTTCCGCTCGACCTGAAGCCCTACGTGGCCCTGGCCTATCCTTCGGGCGACGATATGTCGCTGTTCAATACCTCGGCCGACGAGGCTGTGGCCTACGATGGCGACCTGGCTTGTCCGACGATCGCCCTGAACCAGGACATCAGCGGTCAGGCCTACCAGGACGGCCACCTCTACTGGGAGTTCCGCAAGCGTGCTGTAGGCACCGAGACCTGGCAGGGCGCGAAGAAGTATGAGAACGAGTGGAGGAAATATGACGATGGCGCTTGCATCAACATGTGTCCGACGGGTAAGTTCAACGTATTGCCCATTGGTAAAACGGCAAAGAAAGACATGGAGTACAACCTGCGCCTCACCTATCAATACAAGGTGGACATGAAGTGCAGCACGGGGCTGGAGCCTAATGCCACCAACGAGGAGCTGTGGGCATCCTACCGCAGGTTCCTGAAACGTTGGGGATTGGAAAAGAAATTCAACACGTACAAGGACGCGCAAGGCTACAGCAAATACGGTCTGGACGACAATTTTGACTCACGGCAGTGTTTTAACATGGTGAGGCTCGTGCGGAGTTTCATCGACCAGAACAGCCTGGCTACGAAGAACTGGGACAAATGGGTGAATGGTGATGCGGCGAAACTAGAGGACTGTAAGAAGGACACCGTCATCTGCCTGATGGACCTCTACTTCCGAGGCACCGACAATAAGAGCTGGATGACACAGGGCTCGAAGACATCGGGCAGCAGCAGTGCGACATGGATAAGCAGTGAGCTGCTGCCTTACGAGAAACCGTTCGTGGGCGTCCGTCCCGAAGAGAACCCTGTCTACACGTACGATGCAGTGTACAACACAGCCCGGACGAGTGGCTTTCCAAGCTATATGGACGCTAACGTATGCTTCTGGAACTCGATTGCTGGTACATTCAATCGCACCGACGATCCCTACTTCTACTTTGCCTACTTGTCGAACTGGGTGTTCCCGGCCGGTCTGAAGCTGAGTGCTTACGACTTCGACGAGGTGGAGGTACGCCACGCTACAGAGACGCTGACCTTCAACTATAACGGTGTGGACGTGCAGGGCAGTGCGCTCATCAAGGGCATGAACGGCAAGGTGCTTGATCTCAGAGACAGGATGTACGCTACGTGGAACGACTGGTACAGTAACAACAGCAGCCAGCCGAAGTACCCGCTGCCGATGGGCGATGGAAAGATGTTCGAACTGACGCTGGCCAACCAGGACGGCAAGACATCGTCGCTGGTGGCGGCCTACGACACGAAGGCGACAGACTACCCGTATCCGCGGGTGATGAAGAACTATATCCAAGACTTCGCTGCACCTTACTATGTGGCAGGCACGCTCGACAACAAGATGGCTCAGATAGCCAATACGCTCTATAACTACTATTACGACACTCGTTCTAAATACGGTGGTGGAAATATGCCGCATGAGTGCAATTTGGAGATTAACGATGCTGTCAAGCAATGGAGTGCCCTGCACCGTGGACAGTATCTGACGGTCGAGAGCCGTGGATTCAAGGTTAAGGTACCCTACTATCAGTTCCCGCTCATCTTCGGCGACTGCTTCGGACAGGGCACGACAGGCGACCCGGTGTTTGGTAACAAGAGCGTTGACCGCTATGCACGCAGCTTCGCCTTCAGTGTACGTGAGGGCAAGATTGATTCGGAGCGCTACAACACCAAGGCCTCAAACCTGATGTTCTGGCGTCTGGTGGGCGGCTTCCCCTGGGCTTACTACTCGGAGGCAAAGTACACAGGCAACTACCCGTTCCAGAAGGGCTACCGCTTTATTAACCACGACATATTCTCACCTTCCAACTCGCTCAGAAAGTGTACGTCGATGAAGGTGCGGATCTACCGCGTGAACAGCTACGACATCAACACAGGCCGCTACACCTACAATGACGTAGGTGCGGCACTTGACAGCGAATATCAGAACTGGTTTTCTGAGAAGGCATTAGATCCAATGAAGGACAGCGGCAGTAATGTGCGCGGCACAGCCTGGAACTGGGTGCAGCTGGTAGGCTCTCCGAAAGTGACGACGAACGATACCGTGGTTGAGGACAGCTTCGATAAAGAAGAGGAGAAGAAATAATGAAAGATTTTCTAATAGATATTCGAAAGATTTTGAGCGAAGCGACCCTAAGAACAACAATAGTTGTTGTAGCACTGCTCATGATGGGCAGTGCGGTCAAGGCGCAGACTGAAAGCGACACTACGATGGTAACCGCTGGTGTGGACAGCACCGAGGTGGTGTATCGCGAACTGCTCACGTCGAAGATCCACCTGCTGGTACGACCATACGGCGACAAAGTGGTGCTGCGCTGGGTGCCCGAAGACTACGTGTCGTGGCTCTTCCTGGTAAGGGACGGCGTGAACGTGCTGAGACAGCAGCAGGGCAGCGTGAAGATCGACACGCTGGCCTACGCCCTGAAACCCTGGACCGAGGAACAGTTCCGCTCAAAGTACCCCACCACCGACAATGACGCTATGGTGGCCATGGGCGTGCTATATGGCGAGGGCCGCATGCAGGAGAACCAGACCGAGGAGGAACCAGGCACTGCCGGTGCCAACATCGAGCTGAACGGAGAGCAGGATATCTCCTTCGGATTCGCCATGCTGGTGGCCGAGTGGCGACGCGACCTGGCCGAGGCCATGGCCGTGGGACTCACCGACAACACGGCGAAGCGTGGCGAGACCTACGACTACTATATTCAGCCTACGGTGTGGGACAACGGTGGTAAGGTAATCTTCGAGCCGGGCGTGCGTGAGGGGGTTAGGAACGAGGCGTGGAAGCCGGGCAAGTACGAGCCGGTGATTACCGATTCTCTCGTCAGTCCGCGACGTTCCATCCTCAGATGGGTGGACACCGAGCATAGCAGCTTCGAGATTGACCGCCGGACGAAAGGCGAAAAAGAATGGCAGCGCGTGAACGCGCGCCCCTATCTGACGATGGTCGAGACCGACGTGAAGGGCCTGTCGCTGATGAGCGACTCGGTAGACCACAACGGACTGTGGGAGTACCGCGTGATGGGCCACGACCCCTTCGGCGAGCTCACCGACCCGTCGCCCATCCATGTGGTGAACTACTACGATATCGAACCGCCCCTGCCACCGCAGCTGAAGTATATCGTCATGGATCACCCCGAGAAAGAACTGAACAAGAAGGTGCTGGCACACATCGTTTGGCAGAACCCCGACCCAGAGAACCAATTCGACGATGTGACCGGCTATGTCATCAAATACTACAACGAGAACGTCAGCGGCCCGCAGTGGCAGGTCATCACCGACGAGCTCATACCCGTCACCGACACCGTCTATACTATCGACGTGACACGACTGAAGACGGGCATGATCTGCGTGGCGGCCTACGACCAGTCGGGCAACGAGGCCATGTCACTGCCGCAGCTCATCCGCATTACCGACTACAAGGCTCCAGAACCGCCCGACTCGCTCCATGCCGAAGTAATGAAAGACGGCTACGTCATCCTGACCTGGCAGCCCAACCCCATTGACGACGACATTGCAGGCTACGACCTGGCCTTTGCCAACGACGAGAGCCACGAGTTCCTGAAGCTCAACGACCTGAGCATCCTGGAGCGTGGCTATGTGGACTCGCTGTCACTTGACGTCAACCAGAAGTATGTTTATTATAAGGTACGCGCGAACGACTATTCGGGCAACGTCGGCGCATGGAGTGACTCCATACGCGTAACACGTCCCCACATCACACCGCCGTCGGAGCCACACCTCGCCGCATCGACCCACGACGACATAAAAGGCATGCACATGGAATGGGTGGTGGGCACCGATGCCGACATGACCTACCACATGCTCTACCGCCGACTGGGCGAAGAGGGCGAATACGAGGTCATCGGACGCTACGATGCCGACTCCATCATGAAGAAGGGTACTTACAACATTGTCGTCGACGACAACCCACCCTACGACCGCCAACAGCGCTACTACTACTATATGGAGTCGTTCAACTCGTCGCCCTACACGTCGAACAGCTTGGCGGTGAGCTGGCTGCACCGTGGACCGAAGGTCTACGAGGTAAAGATCGACCTGGCCGGCGACTACATGAAGAAGAGCGACCAGGTGAAACTGGCGTGGAGCGTGGACAAGTTGCCCTTCGATGCACCCTATTACTACTGCGTCTACCGCAAGCGGGCCAATGAGAACGGCTTCGTCTACCAGATGAGCGTGCAGCCTGAAGACATGACCTATCTCGACGGCCAGCTGAAGGACGGCGAAGAGGCAGAGTACTACCTGATGATACAATGGAAAGACGGTCGGCAGAGTACGCCGTCGAACACAGTTAAGGTGAAAAAAGTGAAGGATTGAAGATTTGTGATTAATTAGTGGGAATTTGTTTTAAAAGAAAAAGTACGGCACAACAAAAATCTGATTAATCTGTTTAATCTGTGGTAGAAAAGATCTTCAGAAAAAACTGAAAACTGGAAGAATTTATCATTCGTGTAATTCGTGGTTAAAATAGAATCTGTGTAATTGAGAAATATGAAGTTCTTCATTTATTTATCATTTAGCGTAGCGCTGCTACTCACTTCCTGCGGCGACTACTACGAGTTCGACACCTCCGAACCGGTGCCTGTACGTGAGATGACACTACCAAGGAGAGTGGTCAACCTCGTGGTGGGAGACAGCTACCTCATTCCCGTCACCTTCTCACCGGCCCAGGTCACCACCGAGGCCGTGTGGTGGATACCTGCCGACGAAACCATCGCCCGCTTCCAGAACGACTCGGTGGTGGGCGTGAGCGAGGGACAGACAGTGGCCTACGTCACCAGCGTCAGCGACCGTCTGATGGACTCCTGCCTGGTAAACGTGCTCCCCGAGATGTACGTCAACCCCAAGGGCTACATCCACGACATGGTGTTCTATGCCGCTGTCAACATTCACGGACATGTCTACACGAAAGACGACGAGAATAAATACATCATCTGTGCCTACTGCGACAACGAGCTGCGCGGCATCGGCAAGATGCGCCAATGGAAGGGACAGGACTATATGGAGCTGCGCGTGTGGAGCCCATTCTACTATGGAGAGCTCATTGACCTGCGCTGCTACTACCGTGGACAGGCCAAGGTGGAGCTCTTCCCCCACCCTATCACCTTCGACAGCGAGAGCCACGGCACACTCTCCAACCTCTATCCCCTGGTGCTTGACGATACAGCCGAAGAGTACAACTTCGGTCTCCATTTCGGCAACGATGGAACATACGGAGAGGGGAACGAGCAGGAGGTAATGCCTGGGGAGTAAGAGTGAAGAGTTGAGAGTGAAGAGTTGAGAGACATTTCATCTGTAGTCCCGAAGGGACGACGTAACACAGGCAGGGGTAAAACCCCTATGTTAAGAATGAAAAAGATATCATTTATTATTTATCATTTATCATTTAGCGTAGCGCTGCTGCTACTGCTCACCTCGTGCAACCTGTTCATCGACGACGAGCTGGAGAACCAGCTCATGGAGTACGATGGAAAGGGCTACGACGAGGTGGTCACCGACTCTACCGACAGCTACCGGGTGAGCTACCAGTACAAGAAGACCACCATGGAGCTGAATGCCGACAACCCGCTGACACAGCACATCGTCAGGGTAGAGTCTATCGACTCGGCCGGTTTCCATACCATCTACTTCGACGGCAGCACGCCCGTGGAAAAGCTGCCCAGGGTGGGACAGCACATCGTCAGCAACAATCTCGACCTCTTCCCCTACGGGCTGTGCGACCTCGTAGGCATTGTGGAGCACACGGGTGGGCAGCATGTGGTGATCTGCAAGACTACCGACGTGAAAGACGCCTTCGAATACCTGAGCTTCCATGCCACGATGCCTGTGGGCAACTACTTCGACGAGTACGACGTCTATGATGCCGACGGTGACTTCCTGGCACATATCGACAACCGCGAAGAGAATGCCAGGGCCAGAGCCATGACACGCAGCGATGAAGAGGGCGATGATTATATAGATGTCAACGTTCCTGTAGGCCTTCCGCCAATGGAAGGAGCACAGCTGGATATATGGAAAAAGAAAATCGGCCTGCCCACCAACCTCCAAATCACGGCAAACGGGAAGTTCACGGCAAAACTCTATGCCGACTGCGACTTTGACTGGGACAAGGGACTAAACTGCAAATTCCAGTTGAAAGAGGGCTGTTTCACTGATACCGTCCACATTGTCCTAACCGGAGGTATGAGCGGCCCGAAAAAAATATTGGGCAACGACGACCTGCTCAACGGCAAGGTGCGCTTCAACATAGGCCCCGTGGTGGTGGTACCCGTCTTCGGCTTCTCACTGAACTTCCAGATTTACAGCTCGTTGGATGCCACCTTTACATACACCAAGTCGTTTGCAGGAGAAGTGGGGTTTTGGGATGGCGACTTCCACGCCGATAGCAAATTCGAACCAGATAAGATAGGGTTCAAACTTGAGGCAGCAGCCAACGCCGACATCGCTATCCTCAAGCTTAGCCTGGGCTTTGGCCTGTTCACATCCGACCTGTCACTACGAGCAGAAATATATGCCAAGCTGAGGTTGAAGGCGGCCGTCTCTATGGATATTGGGAAATTTATAGAAGACCCCGGCGACCCTGTCAATATCGACTTCAATCCCAAGGTCAATCTGGACTTTAACATAGGCTTTGCCCTGTCACTTGTGGCCAAAGGAGCGATTATCGGGAAAGTGCTGAACAAGATCAAGAGTCATGTGAAAGAACGAAGTTCCTTTATGAGTGCGATGGAAAATTTCGCCAGCAATGGCACATACACAGAATGGGTGGCACTGAAGAATGGAGAATATGTGAACCCGGAGGTACTTGCGGAAATGGAGAAATTACTGGGCAACAAGACCGGAAAAGATCGTGAGGACCTGATTGATTCTTGGATAAAGGCCAAGGGCAAGGAACTGAGTGGCATAAAAGGATTGTCGGACAAGGCTACTAATACAGAGTTGACTGGCCATGTGATGGAGCCTGGAGAAGGCGATGACGACAAGGACTTTGAATTGCGTCTGGGCCCCTTCTATCCTAACCTGCTGAAGTGGACGATCTTTGAACGCTACATCTTCCCAAAGATGAAGGAAGGCTCATTTAAGGTGGGGCAGAAACGGACGTCGGCCTACGACCCCATCCTCTTCACCGGAGAGTGGACACTCCAAAACCCCGGCCTGTTCACCTTTATCAAGAATGTTTATCCATGCTTCACCATTAAGTCGGGCGATGATGAGCTGTTCGTCCTTTTCCCCGAGAACGAAGAGGATGCCAAGATAACGGGGACAACGCCCAGTGGCAAGCGATACACCGTTGAAATACCGTCGCTGTTAGAAGATGAAACCTACACCTGTATTCCAGGATACGCTTTGTCGTATGGCGGGCGACCGGTGATGTGGGACAAGGGCCTTGCTTTCTCCACCACTACGCCCACAATCGCTATCACCAAGTTCGCAGTCACTAGTAAGGAAATAAAAAAAATAAAAGAAGTGCTTAAGGAAAGAGATAACTACGTCTTCAAGTTCCTTACCTATACCAGCGTTACGGGCGAGGCCAACATCAAGGAGTGGGGCATACTCGACGAAATAGACAGTAATCCCGCTACCCGGATGCACCCGTCGAACGAGGCAGCCTTGCGGGGCGGCTCCTACATACACTATTGGACAGTGAACTCACCATGGTCGACTTTCAACATCGAACTGCGGCCCTATATCTTCGGACGCGATGCCACCGATCTCCAAGACTTGAAACAGGCTACGCTATTCAAGACCTACAAAAAGGAATTGAACTACTGGGACATCGACGAGAGCCGGCAGGCCACACCACAGAGCTGGCCTGCAGACAACAGCTTTGGCCTCAAGCAGAACTACATCCTCACCCTCGACTCAGTGACCTACGAAGGCAAGCGCATCAGGTGAGCTGCTTGTCCTGTGCTCAGCGGTTTCGCCGCTTCAAGTGCACTCAGCGGTTCCGCCGCTTGTCCTGTGCTCTGCGGTTTCCC
>CAMYZK010000005.1 GCA_947303825.1 uncultured Prevotella sp.
CCTGACACGGTTCAGCTACGGGCCAGTGGAGATAGTTAACGGCGACGACCTGCAGGCCATCATGTCGGCAGCACCCGCAAGTGATAACCCCGAAACACAGGAGGAGGAATAGGCCATGAAAATCATCAGCAACGATTTCGTACTTAATGCCATGATAGGCGCAAAGACGCTCATCACTGGCATTCAGATAGTGGATGGAGTGCTCTACCAGAGCATGGATGCTCCAGGCAACCTAGCACCAGACTGGACAAATGCCGGACCGAAGTGGAAGGCTTCCGTGAAAGATACCAATGGCACGGTGCACAAGTCACTGCCCAACAACGGCAGTGGAACGGACTACGAGAAACTGTACTGGAACGGCGTAGAGGTGACCTTCGCCAATACAGGCCTGAGCAACGCGGTGGGATCAGCATTCCCCGCCGGTACCTTCAAACGCACGACGGACACCGACGGCACGTATATCTACCAGATCGTGAAGAACTTCTTCAGCGAGAGTACCAACGCCGACAGCGACCAGTTCCACATCGAGGGCAAGATCGAGCTGGCAGGCGGACGCTTCCAGGACTTCACGACCCCAGACCAGCCTGTGACGCTGGTGCGTTATAGCACGGGCGGCATACCCTACGTCGTGCTCATCAACAACGTGCACAACATCACCACACAGGGAGGAACGGGCTACATGGACGCCTTCCTCTATGACGTGGCGACGATGACCGTGGTGGAGAATGCCACGCCTGAGAAGTGGTTCAACGTGGACGGCACAGGAACGGAGGTGGAGTGTACAGCCGCCAACGGCTACACCATCAGCGGCAACCGCCTGACGGTGCCTGCCTCAGAGGTGAATGGCTACGATAACTTCTGCGCACGCTTCAAGGTGGGCAATGAGTACTTCCGCGGCTACTCCTACCTGCGCGATGAGACCGACCGCATCTATGCCGCCTATGACATCATAGGCGACGTGAAGGGCACGGAAGTCGAGGAGAACGGAACGGCCCGCGTGAAGATATACGTTGTGGACAAAGACGGCAACACCCTCAATTCCTGGGGCAACAAGACACTCGTGCCCAACGTTGTGCTGAAGGGCGATGACGGCACAGCCATCACGCCTGCGACGTATGCCGGCACAGCCACGGCACTGGCCAGCACGGCCACCACCGTCACCAACATCACTTACAAGGGCGAGGCATGGAAGGGTACGCTCGCCGTGCCTTTCGACAAGCTCGTGTCACAGTGTGGCGGCCGCCTGCAGGGATGGATAAGCCTGGATCCGACAAACAGTTAGTGTGAGGGGCGGTTTCCCCGCCCCGATCTTTTCACCATTAAAACCAAGGAACAATGAAGAAACGAACATACGTGGGGGCGGTGACACGTCCCATCTCGCTCACGGCGGCCATCCGTGTGGAGAACCCCTACAGCGACCAGAATACCAGCCAGTACGGAACGTTGACGCAGAGTTTCGATTCGCTCACCGGCGACTACTACCCCAACCGCCAGCAGTACCCCACGCTCCTCGGGCTGCATGTGCTGATGGAAGACCCCAATGCCGCCACTCCCTCTACCGAGGTGGCATGGACGGGGCAGAACACCGTGGCCTGGGAGGTGATACGTAACGGTGTCACGACGGCCATCACCGCACAGTCGGTGGGTGAATTCACCCTCAGCGGAAAGCAGTTGCGCGTTAGGCTCAACCAGACGGCGGCCGACGGCAACGTCATCGCCCGCGCCACCGGCACGTTCTACGACAGCGTGGGACGCGCACAGACGGCGACGGCAGAGATACCGCTGACACTCAGTGCTTCGACGGCCACCAACCTCGTGCTGCTGCGCGACAAGCTGGGAACGACGGGCTACGTGGGCGAGTTCTTCCGCCTGAACCCGCTCACCCTCGATACCCTGGCAAAGGTGAACAATGCCTCCAACTGGAAAAAGAAGTGCGCCGTGCAGCTGTGCGACGGCACTACGCCGCTGCCCGATGCCTTCCCGCTTGACAATGGCGGCGACTCCATGGATGAGGATGACTATGCCGATACGCCGCAGGGCTCGGCCTTCTACTTCTGGTTCTACCGCACGCCCGACAACCGCCTCATACAGTGCACAGAGGACACGGAGTGGCTCGATGCTGCCTGGCTGCCCTCCGGCACCGCATCGAAGGAGGTCACCGTGGATCTCACGAAGGTGAAGCAGATACGCCTGGTATGCCGGGCAGGATACATCCCTTACGGTCAGCTGGAGGACTACGTGGACGAGGACGGCCTCGTGCGTCCGGAAAAGCTGATGCTGGGTTTCAGGGAACAGACATTCGACGTGGGTGTGGAGCTGCCAGACGTGGAGCGCGTCGTCGTCGCCGACATCGCACACTGCCGCCTGGAAAGGACTCAGCTGGCCAGCAGCAGCGTCACCGTCAAGAAGCGCGCCCTCGTCACAGCTGGCGGCACAACGCTCAACGACCTCACAGAGACAACGCCGCACAGCAGCAGCACACAGTCATGGGTGGAGAAGCTCTACACCATCGAGTGGCTGCTGACAAAGGCCAACGGCCAGGAGGTGAGCATCGGCACCGGCGAGTGGCTGCAGATAACGCCTGCGCAGCTGACAACGCTCTATGGTGCAGCCCTCAATGCCGACGCGATGCCCGCGATGTCGGTCAACGTGGAACCCCGATACCCCAAGCTGACGGGTAATAACTACGTGGAAGGCTATGTGCGCGGTGCGAGTGCCATCACGCCGAGCCAGCAGCAGGGCAACAAAGGATTCCTGAAGCAGCTGGACTTCTGGCTGCTTGACACCACCGACAACACGGGAACTACGACTCGCGGCATGAAGCTGCAGCGTAATAATATCTTGCGTTTTGCAGGTGGCGGATGGGCGCCCGCAGTCCGCATCAGTCCGGAAATGGCAGCCGACGCAGAGCTGGAGCTATGGCGTAAGAACACCAGCGGCAGCTATGTGAAATACTGCGATGCTGGAGCGTATGACCCGGAGTCGTATGTGGAGAGCGTACTGCGCCCGTACTTCAGGGGCACGCTCAGCGGCTGGTACAGTGAGAGTGACGGCGGGTGGCCGCGCCTGTACAAGAAGGACGGCGCGAACTACGTGGAAGCCCATGCCGTGCTGCCTTGGGAGACGACCGAGACGAAATACACCACCGGCGTAGGATTCGGCTTCGGTGTCTACCTGCTCGATCATCAGAAACGCGAGGACGGCGACTGGGAGTGGAACGGCATCTTCACAGATATCACCGAGTGGGACGGCATAGATTTCTCACGCTACTACCTTCCTCCAACAGCCTTCTCTCCTGGACCGTCGACGCAGATCACGGAGAACGGGAAGACGGTGTTCCGCAACTTCTTCTACCTGGTGCACCCTCAGGGCGGCATCGGCGGCGCGTCGGCTGCCGGCATCCTAGGAAGTACGATGTTCAACGAGAGCGGACGCGCCTACCCGAAGGTTGACGATGTGAACGTCACGACGAATGCCAGCCGGGCACGTGCCAACAACAGCGTGGCCACACGAAGCTATCCCTTCGCCGAGGGCGGCTTCCATACGCTGAACACGCTCATCACCTCACAGGAGCTGCTCTACTCGCGTCGCACCCCCTTCCTTGCTACGATGTTCGGCAGCGGCATCAGCAGCAACGATGCCTGCAACAGCGAGGCCACCTGGCGGCAGAATGGCGGCTTCAGACACAAGGTAAGTGGCGCTTCGGTATACGGTTATGGCGCATGGAATACTAACCTTCCCGTGAAGAGTGCCACCAACAGCACTAACAACGCAAGTAACGACATGAACGGCTACGGCCCCAAGGAACAGTGTATGGAGAGCCAGCTGGCAGCATCGTTCGCCGTGGAGTTCGGCATCGCCAAGACCACGGACACAGCTTCGCCCAACTATTTCAGGATGTACGGCGGCAAATACTACTGGATGGAGCCGGACGGCGTGGAGTCACTGACTGACGGCTATATGAACGTGCGTGTGTACCGCGAGCTGAGCGACACGCTGACAGGCTACGATTCAGGTGGTTCGCAGACAACGTGCGACTTTACCGCCATCCTGCGCATGAGTCTGATGGGCGGCATGAACCTGAGCGGTGACATCTTTGCATACACTCAGGGTGGTGCCGAAGTCATCGGCGAGTGTACCATTGCACCAGGCACGAGCAAGACGGGCAACCCTATTGCTTCATATCTCATTCCAGACCAGACAAAATGGCTGAATGACTCGAACATCACAAAGGATACACCGGCAAAGTTCACTATAGAGGACTGCGCAGACGCCATCAAGACCGGCGAGGGCACGAACTTGACCGACGGCTACTATGCCCAGCGCATCGGGTACTCGCCAATAAAGGCACAGGCAGGCGGCGGTTTAAGCAGCTACGAATGCTGCTACGGCTACACCCGCAACGAGTGGGCAACGGCAGTCGGCAAGCGTGTGAGAATCGCCCTCCGTTTTCGCGGCTTTGCGACCCTTCCGAACTGTTCGCCTCGCATTTGGAATGCGCTTTACGCTGCGTCCAATACGAACCGCTTCTTTGGGGGCTCTGCTCAGGCTTTGATTGGCACGTAAGGCGCAGCAGCGCTGCAAGCGCAACAAAGCCGCTGCAAGCGGCTGGCATCGACGGCCGTAAGGCCGTCTCGATATTGAAAAAAATTCTGAAAAATCACTATCCGGCAATGGGTATGTCGCAAATAATGACTACCTTTGCCGGAAGAATGAGAAAACCCACGGGCGTCGCGTCAACCTCTGCACTGGGACTGAGGCCCTGAAACGCGAGGACGTGGTTGAGACCATAAGGTCAAGTCTGCGTGTAAGAGAAGGCAGTCAGAACTCGTTCTGATTGCCGAGCGTGAGCAGACTCGGCCATAGGCCAATAGGGTGACGTGTCACAGGCCCTCCGTTTTCGCGGCAATGCGAACAATACGAACTGTTCGCCTCGCAATTGGAATGCGAACAACGCTGCGTCCAATACGAACCGCAACAATGGGGGCTCTGCAAAGGCAAGCAATCGTGCGGCGCGTTTTTCCGCGTCGTCATTATAAGAGACCGTGACACGCACCCGCCCGGAAGCGGCGAACATATAAGACCTGCGGGGTGGCGGCACTCCTGGAGTGAGTGTGACTGGTAAGCGCCCCATGGCTCAGCCTGAGCCAAGAGATTAGTAAATTGAATTATTAACCAGACATGATGCCGAGGCAAGGAGCATACTGCACGATGAGGGACGTGGAAGCCGGGGAACTGGCGGCCATGAAGGGACGTGCCAACAGCAAGGCAGCGAAGGAGTGGCTTTCTGAAAAAGAAACCAACCGAAGCCGTATCCTTTCAGAAGTGCTCTCACTAATGCCGTCAACGGAGTACCGCCAGCTGGTGAAGACCAATGCCAACGGAAAGGTGCGTCAGATTGACGCGCCGTCGATGGCCACGCTCGTGGTACAGCACATGTGGATGGAGCTTGTGATGCCCTTCTACAAGCAAGTGGAGCCGGGTGTAGCCCGCAACTGCCTGCCAGGGAGGGGTGTCACCGCTGAGCAGAGGGAAGGGAGCGTACTGAAGGAGGCGAAGCGCCTGATCTACGACCGCCGCGAGCTGCAGTACCTCGTCTGTGCTGACCAGCGGCAGTGCTATCAGCGCATCACGCCGCGCGCCTACCGCATAGGGATGAAAGCCCTGCGCGACCGTGTGTTCGGCGGTTCCGACGCCGGGGACAGGTGCGAGGCCTTCGACTTCTGGCGGTGGCTCACTGACCTGGGCGAACAGGTGTCCTTCGTTGACGGACGGCTGCCCATCGGTACACCCACAAGTCCGCTGGTGCACCACATCGCCATGCTGCCCTTCGACCTGTGGCTGAAGGAGCAGTTCCCGTGGGCCATACGCTATGCGGATAATGCATGGGTGGCCACCGAGACTAGGGGGGAAGCCAACCAGACACTGTGGCGCATACGCCAGTACTGGTGGTACGTCTACGGGCTGCGTGCAAAGCGTCATACTGCCGGGGTGATGGCCATCGGCGAAGAGGGTGCTGACTTGTGTGGCTATGTCGTGAGGCGGTTCCCGCACAAAACGGCCACGAGCCATGACAAGGGCCTCACGCTGATGAGACCGGCTACACTGCACCGTGCCGTGCGCTGCAGGGATGACAAGTCGTGGGCCAGCTACTTCGGACTGATGAAGGCCGCCGACTGCTACGGCATCATGCAAGAGATTGAAAGAAGGATGAAACTGACCGAACTGACAAAGCGTGTGCGCATCGACCGCTCGATGGATGCCAAGCACATCGAGATGAAGGATTTGGAGGGGAAGGTGCACAATGTGTACAAGTACGAGATCCGGAGAGGCAAGGATGGCGACAACTGGATGAAGGCGCTCATCGGCATCCCAGAGGTAGACCAGGAGTCCGGCAAACCGACGGGCCGCATACGCGCCTATGAGTACCATGGCAACTACCAGGGCATTATCCGCTGGCTGCGCGAGCTGGAGCAGAGCGGCATCGACTTCCTGCCCATCGAGGAGGGACGCATTGTCAACGAGTGCGGCTATATCTACGAGGGCAGTACCAACCAAATGGAATTCATTGAAGAGGAATAGATATGCCCGGGAAGAGACAGAGCAACAGCTTCGTACTGACCGCAAAACCGAAGGACGGAGTAAGCCCGGAGTCTTACTCCTTGGTTCCAAGTCGTACAGAAGTGGAATTCCACAGCAATGGCAATGGAGCTGCTTTCACTCCTAGTAGTATCGACGTGACGGTTTCCTTCTCCCGCACTGTGGGCGGTACAACCTCTGGAGGCGCATGGCCTTCACCACACGGTCAGATGTCGATAGACGGTGTGACACATTATTTCGTTTGGCGTAAGTATGACTCCAATGGGGATATTGTGTCTACATTCAGCGGCAATCAGCTGTTGGGATGGGACAGAAGCTATGCAAACAGCGATGACCCTACTGAGCTGACAAACGACATGGGTGATGGTCTTGTAAGACTCCATGGGGGAATAAGAGTGAAGAGCTCATGTGCCTATTCTGCCATAGAGTTTGCCATTGCCAAAGAATATCCTTCACTGATAACAAGCGAGGCTGACATAATTGCTCGTGTCACCATACCTGTAAGAAAGGTGAGCGACGGTAATACAGAGCCAAACTATTTTCCCTATGGCAAGTACAGCGATGATGAGGTGTATGTCAAGGAAGGGCGGCATACTCCGTTGGTGTTCATGGAGGATGAAAGCGTCTGGAACGAATACGCACAGGCATACGGGGAATACTGGTTCCTGACAGCAGACACCAACGTCGTAAATGGTGTGCACTATGCTCCTCAAAACGGAAGCCAGTACTGGGATAAGGCACAGAACTACGGTGTTGTGATGGTTGGGGCACAGTTCGCAAGGTTTGCTAAGAACGGTGCCGGCATCATGGCTGGAAATTATTACTATAGTGCCAACGGCAGTATTGATGGAGAGGAGAGAGTGGACGGCATGGGAATAGACGGCTCCGAGGTGTCGGCAAGTAACCCGCCTGCCTATACACGGTTCGTTGGTGATCCTTCACTACAGAAGGGCAGCCTTGCCGGTAGTGGAACAGGAACAGCAAGAGTCGTACTGGCTTCTTTCAGAATGTTGAAAGGTATGTCTCTGTCGTTCTCGTTCTACGGCTTTACAAGCAGCGGAACGGCAAGAGTTGGGCTCTATCGCAGTAAAGTTTCTAGTGTGCTGGCTAGCACCACCGTCAGCACTTCTACAGGAGCTACTTTACGTACCGTTGAATATACTGCCGTTGAGTCTGATGTCTTCACCATAGAGGTGGCAATGGTGTCTGGTACATCTTATACTACGGCCAACTGGGAGATAGACAGTGGGACATGGCAGTTGGCAGGGTTCTTTACGCCTAACTGGTTCCAGGATCTGCTGACGGGTAAGACCTGGGGCGCAAAGGGTAACTTTATTGTTGAATCTACCGGCGGACTTAAATCGAAGGGGGCAGACATTGAGGGTACGGTAAGGGCAAGTAACTTGTTCAGGACATTGGCAGTGGCAGTTTCTGCTGTCTATTCCAATTCTGCTTATTATGCGCATCCATTGGTGTATTCTCCTGCTGGTACAGACCTCTTCTACCAGGTAGAGGGACTGACAGGGCTGAGTAGTGCTGAAGCGGCAAATTTCAAGATAGGAGATATTGTAAGCCTGGCTGACTTTCAGTCGCTTGCACCTGACTATTGGGAAGACTGGAGCAGCGTACCGTCTGGATTATTGCCTTGCACGGGCTTTGCAGATATTATCGAAGTTATAAACCGCACCGCCAACGAGTGGAAGTTAAGACTGCCTGACTGCCGGACAGTGAAAGGCAAGCTGATAGAAGTGCATAACATACACTCCAGCGGCAGCCTTTACGTGATGCAGACAGTAGCTGGCTCTCGCTTCAACTATATAGGTACACCGGATGGCAATCCTGATGCCGGTGAGACGATAGTGGCAGGTGGTCAGGGCAGCTTCTATTCCACGGGTGATAAATGGCTGTTTATCTACAATCCTAATGCATGACGTGGCGGAAAGAAGTCAATACAGACAGAAATAGGGATTTCCCTATTCAAATTTGGTGAAAATCCTTTGGCGTTGTGAGAGGAAATGACTATTTTTGCAGCAAAGAAGCGAAAGGAACCAAGTTATGATACTGCCAGGAAACCCCATATTATATATATTCGTCGTTGTAGCAGTGTTTGTCTGCTTCGCCTTCAAGAATGGTGGTAGAAAGAAAGAGTCTTCGCCAACAAAGATGAAGAATGGTGAGGAATTTAAGGACTGGTACATGAAGCTCTGTGAGCAGAACCGAAAGAGGAATGAGGACCGGCTCGAAGAAATAAGATACCAGAAGTGGCTCATCAGTCATCAGTCGGAATAGCGTAGTTTTACTATAGTATAGCGTGTGCTAACTTTGCAGAAAACCAAAGTTAGCACTCGTTTTATTATGGCTACAACAGAAAGATACACAACCGTCATTGAGCTCAACTCCGAGCAGGCCAAGCGTAACCTTGACGAGCTGAGAAAGCAGGTGGAGTCGTGGAAGAGCGACCTCGCCGAGGCAAGGGAGAAGAAGATGGGCAAGAGCTTCATTGCCGCCATCAGGAAGGAACTGCGTGAGGCTGAGAATGAGCTGAAGAAGTATGACAACGAAGTTGCACGCACCATTGATACGCTCAACAATATAGGGTCGGCTTCGGTTGAGCAGCTGGAGAATGCACAGAAGGGACTGAAACGACTGGCATCGGAGGTTCCGCACGACAGTTCTTTCTTTCAGCTGCTGAACGAACAGCTTGACATGGTGACGCAGGAGCTGGAAAACATCAAGGCTACCAAGGCATTTGAGCAGATGCAGCAGGAGGCTGTTGGGGCCACTAAGTCTGCCGAGCAACTGAAGGCAGAGCTGGACTTCATCAGTCAGACAGCAGACAATGCTGCAACCGCATCCGTAAGGCAGCTGGAACTCGCAGAACGCACTGCGCAGAATATCAAGCGAACAAGTATGGAAGGATCTGATGAGTGGAACAAGGCACATGAAGGTCTGGAAAAGGTGCGCACCAGGCTAACGGCTATTGAGGATGAGGAGCGGAAGGTGGTCAGCCTTATCGACCGCTACGACAAAGAGATAAAAGATGCGAACAAGTCTATAGAGGTGACTCAGAGGGAAACTCAATTGGTTAATCAGACGCTAGAAAACCTCAGTTCTGCCAGTGTACGCGATATCGAGTATTCCATCAAGATTCTCAACGAGCAGCTGCGAGACACCGAGCGAAACGGCGACAACGTGGAAGAGCTGACAAAGAAGCTCAAAATGCTTAACGAGGAGCTGAAGAAGGTGCAGGACATGCAGAAACCAGACAAGGAGGAGGGTAGCATCTTCACACGTGGAATAAATTTCCTTAACAAGAACTGGGGTGCCATCACGCAGGTTATAAGTGCCATAACAGGACTGTCAACGACAATACGCCAGGCTGTGGCTAGCTATGCAGACATGGAGGAAGCCATGGCAGACACACGCAAGTATACTGGTCTCTCAGAGGATGCCATACGCGACCTTAATGAAGACCTGAAGCAGATGGACACCCGGACACCGAGAGAGCAGCTTAACGAGCTGGCAGGGGCGGCAGGAAGACTGGGAAAGACGTCGAAACAGGATATACTGGAGTTCGTCGAGGCAGGCGACATGATAAAGGTTGCACTTGGCGACGACCTCGGAGAGGGGGCTATCGACAAGGTGGGAAAACTGGCCATGGCCTTCGGTGAGGATGACAGGATGGGACTGAGGGGTGCCATGCTTGCAACAGGCTCTGCAGTAAACGAGCTCGCTCAGAACTCTAGCGCACAGGCCGGATTCTTGGTTGACTTCACCGCCCGTGTTGCTGGATTCGGCAAGCAGCTCGGCTTGACGCAGGCTCAGATAATGGGATTCGGGGCGGTCATGGATGAGAACCTGCTGCGCGACGAGATGGCGGCAACGGCTTTTGGCAACATGCTTACAAAGATGCAGACTGACACCGCAAAGTTTGCACGTATAGCCGGCATGGACTTTAAACAGTTCTCGGAGCTTCTCAGCAAGGATGCAAACCAGGCCATTCTGACACTGGCCGACAGCCTGAAGAAGGCAGACCCACAGGCCATGATGAAGATGCTAGATGACATGGGACTGGACGGTAGCCGTGCAGTGGGCGTGCTCTCTACCATGGCCGACAAGATAGACGACATAAGGAAAAGGCAGGAGCTGGCAACAGAGGCTTACAGCAAGGGAACGTCGGTGCAGGAGGAGTTCGCAACGATGAACAATACTGTAGAGGCAAAACTGGACAAGGCTAAGAACAGCTTCCATGAGATGACCGTGGAGCTGGGTGAGAACCTGTTGCCTGTGGTGCAGCTGACAGTGAGCGCAGGAGGACTGATGGTGAAGGGACTGAAAGTCATTACCGAGTTTGTGCTGAAATACAAAAGTGCTATCATCGGTGTTACCGCAGCGATAGGGACTTATATTACTATAACAGAAATCCAGGCTCATAGGACAGCCATTATGAACTCAACTTTTATAAAGGCATTCAGGTCGATGGCTGGATTCAAGGCTGCTCTGCAGAGAGCCGGAGAAGCCGTGACGGGATTCGTGGGACGCCTGTCGCTGCTTAAGATTGCTACGGCAGGAGTTATAGGTGTTGTGGCAGGGCTTCTGGCTAAGTTCGTGCTCTTCAAGAGCAGTGCTGACAGCGCAGCCAAGTCGGTAGAGGGGTTGGCTGATGCCGACAGGGCCTTCAACGATGCCCTCAACGAGTCGAGGAGAACGGTAGAAGAAGACATCAGAAGACTGAAGAGCCTTATCGACAGCAACGAGGATACGACAGAGGCAGTGAAGAAGCTGGCCGAAAAATACCCGCAGCTGGTGAAGGAGCAGATGTCGGCAGTGGAAGCGTATAAAGCACTGGTAAAGGGGTCGAAAGATTACTGCGAGCAGACGGCATACGAGAAAAAGGCACTGTCGCTGGAAGATTCCATCAAAGACAGCGAGGCCAGCCTTAAGATAATGGAGAGAAGACTGGAGTCGGCAAGGAAGGAACTGGAGAAGTACAGTGAAGGGAACCTTGAGCTGGCGATAGGCCTGGAATCGGTTAACAGATTGGCTGAAGAGAATGCGGAAGCATACCAGCAAGAGGGATATATAGCCAAGGATCTTATAGACAGGGTGGCTATGCTCACGGCGAGGGTGAACAAGCTGAGGTTTGACAACCAGGAACTCAAAGAGGCACTTAAGGCTACAAAGGATGAGATGGCAAGCCAGGCGGAAACGGCAAAATGGCTGGCTGAGTCAAACAGTGTCGTTGCCCGGTTCTTCAGGGTCGTGAAAGAATCTGCAGACCAGGCAGCATCAAGCATTAGCAATACGAGCAACAATCTCTTCGGGCTGGCTAATGCCATACGCACGCTGCTTAACCTCGTAAAGAGTGGAGGTGTCGGCAACGATACCAAGGAATACTGGAAGAATGAACTGGATAAGAGAAAGGCAAGGCTGAATGAGCTGAGGGCCGACGCAAAGGCAACGGCGACAGAGATAAAGGAGGCAGAAAAACAGGTAAAGGAGGCCCAGTCAAACTATGATGTCTTCACGCCGAAGGTGACAAAGAGTGGCAGGGGCGGTCATTCCACGAAGTCGAAGGAGGATATAGAGAAGGAACGGCTGAAGAAGGCCGACGAGAATGCTAAGGCCGAGACGGAACGCCTGATGGCCGAGCTTACACACCGCTATGCCATGGGAAGGATTCTCTACTGTGACTATATCGAGGAGCAGGAACGCATACAGCTGGAGGGAATCGAAAGGAGAATGGGCATATACAAGAAGGAAAGCCTGCAGTACCAGAAACTCAGTAGGGAGAGGGAAGAGATGCTCCTCAACGGCTCGAAGGAGGCTAACAGGCTTACACAGGCCGAGATTGAGACGGCACACAGACAGAGACTGGCTGCCATAGAACAGCAGGCATGGCGTGAGAATATGACGGAGCAGCAGAAGAATGAGATGCTGTTCCGAGAGGACATGCGCTTCCTGGACGAGAAACGTATACTCTACCGGAAGGGAACTTTGGAGCGCATCAACCTGGAGAATGAGATAGAAGAGAGGCAGCAGAAGCACAAGATGCTGCAGGAACAGTACTACCAGCAGCTGTTGGAACAGATGCGGGAGCAGTATCTGGGCATGGGTGGTGATAAGCAGAAGCAGATTGCCCTCAAGGGACTCGAAGAGCTGCACAGCCAGGGACTGCTCAAGGAGGAAGAATACCAGAGGGCAAGAATGGCAATACAGGCGCATTATGCCAAGACTAAGACACCGGCAGAACAGACAAAGACAACGGCCGACGACATGCTGAAAAACGCTGAAGACAGGGCAAAGAAATATTCCTCCATTTCAGGATACGACCAAAGCAGCTCGCCCATCATGGCAACGCTCAACAACTACACAGCAGTAATGGAGAACCTCAGGATACTCTATGCCAACGACGAGCAGAACCACGCCGCATACCTCGCCGCCAAACAGCAGGCAACGGCACAGTTCTGCGAAGACATGGCACAGCAGATACAGGCGGCATACGCTGTTGTCGGCCAGGTTATGACGGCGGCAAGCGGATACTTCACGGCACAGCAGGACTACGAGACGGCCAAGGTAAGGGAGAAGTACGAGAAGCAGATAGAGGCCGCAGGCAACAACCAGAAAAAGGTGAAAAAGCTGCAGGAGAAACAGCAGAAGGAGGAAGCCGCCATAAAGACAAAGTACAACAAGAAACAGATGGTCATTCAGATGGCCCAAGCTGTAGCACAGACGGCCATCAACGCCATCAGCGCATACGGAGCAGCGCTGAAGATAGGACCGGCAGGACTCACACTCGCTCCTATTGCTGCAGCAATGGCCATCGCGGCAGGAATGTTGCAGATAGCAACCATCAAGAAACAGCAGCAGGCACAGGAGGCAGGCTACTACGAGGGAGGTTTCACCGGTGGACGCCATTACCGCAGCGAGGCTGGAGTGGTGCACGAGGGAGAGTTTGTGGCCAACCATAAGGCCGTGCAGAATCCAGCCATCATACCCTTCCTCAATTTCCTCGATCAGGCACAGCGCAACAACACCGTAGGCTCCATTACCGCTGCCGATGTATCCCGCCAGCTTGCCGCTGTGCCCGGAGGTTCCACCACCGGGGTCATCGCTCCCGTCGTGAACGTAAATACCGACAACGCTGAGCTGCGAGAGGCCGTGGAAGCCCATAGGGAGGCAACAGAACGGCTCCTTCTGCGTCTCAAAGATCCTATCAATGCGAAGGTGGTACTCGTAGGGCCAGAAGGCTTGAACGAACAGCAGGAACGCCTCTCTGCCTTGATGAAAAACAAATAGTGTGCGGCGCGGTTCGCCCGCGTCGTCGTCACACGTCCTGAAAAAGTGTGCGGCGCGGTTCGCCCGCGTCGATAAAAAATATACCCAATGACAGAACTATACCTTCAGAAAGACAACAACCAGTGGCAACGCGTATGGTTCGATACCAGCGACGGTGGATTCAAACTCACTCGCGAGAACCCTTACTTCACACAGTCCGAGAGTTACACACTCGACGTGGCACTTCCCATGGACATTCTCGAGAACAGAAGCTTCATGGACAACCTGCAGCGCGTGGAACGTACAAAGCAACCACCGGCAATGAAATGCCTGCTCATGGTAAACGGAACACCAGTGATAAACGGCTCCGCTAAAGTGACACAGGTGACTCAGCAGACAGTAAAGGTACAGCTGCTGGGGGGAAGAAGCGAGGTCAACTTCCTCGGGGATGACAGAGAAGAGTATGTGGACGAACTGCCGCTGGGCACCATACCTGCCGGTACCAGCACAGTCACTACGGGTGTGAGGGTTGCCGTTTCTCCAGTCAACGACGAGAGCAATGAGCGGGGTGGAGGAAGCGGCACCTACCACTTTTGCCTGGTTGACATCGCAAAAGAGATTATCTCCCACTATGGATTCACCGTCACACAGTGTGACGTGGACGTGGAGCCGTGGAACTGCCTCTATGTGGCTACGGCAAAGCAGACACGCAATGTGGCACACACCTTGCCTCACTGGACACCCAGGGAGTTCTTCACAGAGTTCTGTAACTTCTTCAACGTGTCGCTCGACATCGACGAACAACGCCGTACAGTTGCCATTGTGGGAACACCATCCTTCTTTGCTTCAAGAAACAAAGTGCGTCTGGAACCTGCAGACGAATACACGGCAGATGTCGGCGACGATGCCCATGCACTGGCTGTCGACAAATTGTCGTTCGACCTGTCTTCATCCTCGGCACATGACTATGACTGCATACCGGACAGCGTGCGCAAATATGGTGCTACACAGCAATATGCGTCGTATGTGTCGGCAATGTCGGCATACGGAGGAATGTCTGAGTCGGCACGCAAGCGTGTGATGTTCAAGTGTCCTGATGGAATGTTCGCAGGATGGGACCATGACTATGGAGACTGGGGAGAAGAACTGCCGCGAACACTGTTCACACAGATTGATGTGATGGCACCGCTTACACGAGACGCTGAAGCATCAGAGACAGCCTTGAAGATATGCCCGGTGGCTATCGTCATGGGAGAGTATGAGTCTATGTTCGGATCGGGAGATAACGCACACACATACATCACGAGGATGTTCCTGCCTTCTCTGGAGAACCCTACCGGCAACGACACCGTACTCCATCTGTCATCTTCTGGAAGCTACGGAGGCAGCTCAGAGAACCAGCTGACTGAAGAGGAGGGCGCAACGATACAGGAACTAGTAGAGGGAGAGGCAGAGGTGGAAGGAAAGGCCGAGAAAGAGGACCGACTGCAGGTCATGTTCATGGATGACGTACCGCAGACATTCTCGCGGGTAGACTCTGTCCAACCTCACGTCTACACGGAACAGACACACCTGGTAGGGTTCACCGACTGGAAGTATAAGAAAAGCCACAGGGGAAGCGAACACCGGCACTGGTCACTCTCACTCAATCCTACAGATGCGGAGCACTATCTGGGACAGTTGCATCAGAACGGATTCTCGTTCAACATGAAGGCCAGGCACACCTTCAAGTTCCTCTCAGAACAAATGCCTGACCCCCGCGACATCTACATCATACGCGGCAAGTGCTTTGCATGCGAGAAGATAGAGGCCACCGTCAATGCCGACGGCTTCGACCGCCTTATGACAGGCTACTTCTACGAGATGCTCTAGTGTGCGGCACGGTTTCCCCGCGCCGTCTCTATAGTACTCCCTTGTAGTTCATCAGAAGCTTGTTTGCCTCCTTGATGTCCTTCGGCGTGTACATGTCTGTTATCAGAATGCTTGAGTGCCGCGCCTGATCCCTTACGCTCAGTACGTCGGTGTTGGCTCGTAGCATGTTCGTGATGCCGGTGTCCTTCAGAGAGTAGAACTTGTAGCGGTCAGAGAACTGTAGCTCTTTCCGCAGCGTGCGCACCCAGTAGTCACGGAAACACTTCTCGCTACGGAAATCCTTGCCGGGCCTGAAACCGTCAGAGAAAAGGTAATAGCTGCCAGGATGCTTGAAAATGTCAAGGTCAAGCATCAGCTCAATGACATGCACAGGAAGCGTCACAACGGCATCCTGCCAGTTCTTAGCCACGTCTCCGTGGATGAGCAGGGTCTTGCGCGACAGGGAGAAGTCCTCTATCTTCAGCTGGGCTATCTCATGCGGGCGCACAAATAGATAATGTAATAGGTAGCAGGCCAGAAGAAAATGACGGTTGTGCTTCTCCAAGTAGTTGTGGATGTTCTGAAGCACTGAGTCGGGTATCACGTCACGGCTCTTGCTGCCCTTCCTGATCTTCATCCTCGGGATGCCCTGTGTCGGGTTCTGTTCAATGTAACTCTTCCCCAGCATCCATGTCGAAAAACTCTTGATCCACGACAGATAGTTGTTACGCGTCTGGATAGAGTTGTCTTTGTCAAGGTAGACGTAGTCCAGGAAAGCGTCCACCAGACGACGGTCAAACTGATAGGCGTACTTCACGTTCTTACGCTCTGCTGACACCCAGCGCATCAGCACTCGCTGGTAGCTCATGTAGCTTGCTACGCTCTCAGGGCGCATGTTGTGCTCGTTCTGCTGCTTCAGCAAGTAAGCCTTGTAGCGATCGCAAGCATCCTCCCAGCGGGCATACACCAGTCCGTCGCTCTGCTGCATCCACGGATTCCAGCCAGACTTCAGTTCGTCGCGCAGACGGCTTGCCACTCCTTCAGCATACTCCCTCCGGGCACGCTTTCCCTTGATGCACTTCAGCTCGCGGTTAAGCCGTATCAGCTTACGCTTCAGAACGCCGCTGTCGGGGTCGAAGGCGTAGAAGCTTATCTTTACCTCCTTTTCGCCCCATACCACTACCGGCTCTCTATATTCCTTAGAGCGCGATACGGTGTCGGTTTTTTGAGAAGTCATTTTTTTGTCCTCTTCATTTCTAAAGAGAACTCCGGTTAAACTGTCTTAATAATTACAAGAGAGGTATCCCTTCTGGTGGCCAGCGTCCAGAAACACTGTCAGTTTTGATTCACTTCTGATTCAGTAATAACCCCCTAAATGGAGCTAACTACCCGATTTCTCAGATAGTTAGCTTCTGTTTTGTCGGGATGAGGCGACTCGAACGCCCGACCCCTACGTCCCGAACGTAGTGCGCTACCAACTGCGCTACATCCCGAATGCTTTTTGAAAGCGGGTGCAAAGGTAGTGCAAAAATCTGGGAAAACAAAATGATTATATGAAAAATGACATATCGGTTAAAACCTTTTAACATTGATGCGTGCAGAGGCGTTTATCTGCTGCTTGCTTCCCAAGCCTCACCGATGTCCTTGATGTCGATATCCAGTAACCGCATCTGTCTGAACAGCTCAGGTAGCGTCTGCCCAATGAAGGCTTTCCGCCTTTGCTGCAATATCTGCTGTCGAGCGCCTGGCGTGACATAGTATCCCATACCTCGCTTGTTATAAATAATGTTCTCGCGGGCCAGTTGCTCGTATGCTTTCACCGCAGTGTTGGTATTCACCTCCAGCATCACTGCATATTCCCTTACCGATGGTATGCGGTCGTCGTCGTGATAGGTCTCTGCGAGTATCTCATCGCTCAGACGGTCGGCCATCTGCTGGAAGATAGGTCTCTCGTTGCTAAACATCATAGGTTGAACCATTTGCGGGTTACGAGTTGTAGTCGGCAGAACAGCCGGTAGCTGTACCAGAAGTTGAACACGGTTAGTGCTGCAAGTACTGCCTTGAATGCCCAATGGTTGTCGTTGACGCTCATCTGTAGCGGGCCGTTCCCCATAGTGCTGATTGCAATAAGAGCTACTACGAGTCCTAATGCTATTGAGATTGCTACTATGCTAACCCATGTCCACAGGAATGGGTTCTTCTTGAAGAGCACACCTCCGAGCACGAATACCGATATTGTCCACAGGTTGTCAATAAACTGTGCATTATTGAACTGATTGGTAATCATAGGTATGCCCGACATTCCGAAGTAGATGTCTTTGTGGCCCAGTATGAGTTCCAGCAACATACGTATGCCCGTTGCCACGTACAGGCAGGCCAGCAGAAGCAGTGGGAGCAGTATTACACAGTATAAGAACCTTGATGCGTATTTCTCCAAGTTACTGGCGGGCATCATCAGCAAGATGTTGCGTTGCTCCTTGGTGCGTGCATTGCCCAGCATGCCCGATACATAGAACAGCGTGAACAGTCCACCGCTGGCAAAGCACAGGTTCATTCCCACCAGGGTAGAGCCAAAGCCTCTTGATGCAGTCAGGTCGAAGAGGTTGAAGCAGAAGAAAGCCTGTATTATGAGGAATGCTACAACTCCAATGATGGCTTTTTTCATTACTGACATCTCATCGGTCAGTATGTTCCATTTCAGCATTTGCCAGAAACGGTTAATATCGAATGTCTTCATTTTAATAGTCCTTTCGTTACGGCGTTAAACAATAGTTCCAAGTTAATGATGGTCTCTGCATCCCCTTCTTCGCGGCGAGCCATTACCATGTTGCCTTGCAGCGAGGGCTCGGCATAGATGATGCTGTCGTCCAGTTGTCCTGGCGTGCGCACTTCAAAAGCATATTTCTCGGTGATTTCGCTGACGGGAGCATTGAGCAGCATCTCACGCTCGGAGAGGATAAGGATGTGGTCGAGCAGCTGTTCCACATCGTGCACCTGATGCGTGCTGATGATGATGGTGCGGTCGTCGGTCATGCATTCGGCCACCACCTTACGGAACTGGCTCTTCGACGGAATGTCAAGCCCGTTGGTAGGTTCGTCCATTAGCAGCAGCCTGGTGTTGGCTGCCAGTGCGATGCTGATGAATGCCTTTTTCTTCTGACCCATAGACAGCTGGTTGAGCTGCAGGTCTTTTTCCAGTTCAAAGGTGTCTAGGCAGCGGTTTAGCATTTCGTGGTTGAAGCGCGGATAGAAAGGCTCTACCAGTTCCACATACTTGTTGAGCTGCATAGGTGGCATCTTGAACTCCTCGGCTACCAGATACATGTTGGTCAGCACCTCGGGCAGTCTCTTGCGGGTTTCAATACCGTCATAGTACACGTTTCCTGTGTTTGGGCTCAGCATGCCCGAGATGAGATAGAGTAGCGTGCTCTTGCCCGTTCCGTTCTTGCCCAGCAGACCATAGATGCGGTTCTCGCTGAGCTCAATGCTGAAATTGTTGAACACCTGTTGCCTTTGTCCAGGATAGCGATAGCTGATGTTGTTGATTTTAATCATATTATTATATGTTTGAATGAATATTCTAGTGTACTAGTTTAATAGTACACTGCAAAAGTAATACTATTTTACATACCCACCAAATAATTTCGTAAAATTCTTCGTCATGTTAACACAAATTAACCGTTAGGTATGGAATGATACCTTTCGATTGCAATTACAAAAAGTCCTTCACACTGCACTTAAGTATCTGTTTCATAGATGTTTATGGTGAAGGATAACTATTTTGGCACTCTGAGCAGAACAGATTCCGGCTACCACCTGTTTGTGAACTGACAAACGGCTTGCTCCACATCGCCCGGTTTTTGCTTAAGATGTATTTCTACATGGTAGAAGTTGCCACATGCTGACTTGGTGTCGGTTTTTTTGTTGCTGACCTGGTCAGCAACAAAAAAGCAGTTGCGTCATTTTTCCTGTAGGCTAACAATACAAGACAGGAAGCTTCCAAAATACTGCCAAGACAGGTATCATAATCTGTACTGTCTAAGAAGGGGTGACAGCGTACTGCGCGAATGAGTCAGTCGCCCCTTCTGGGCTTGTGGTATGCACCTGATTAGCAGGGAAAATAGTGACGTTGCTGTACGCAAGCATGCCGATGACAAAAAAGCAATCATTCACAGTAACATGTTGATATATAACGTGTTAGTATTGCTGTGAAGGATAATTTCAAAAATGAGGAATTAGATATTATAGGCTGCAATTGTGATTGAGCTGTAACGTAGCAGCTGCTTCTTTTCTGCTCTGTACCCATAACTTGATTTGATGTTATAGACAATAAAAGTGTGTTTACATCGTTATAAATAGTAACAAGATATGATGCGACGACTGGCTTTGTCGATTTTTCTGCTGTGTGCCGTGCTTGTGGCAGGTGCTCAGGAGTTTGTCAACCTGACTGCCGAACAGGTCAGGATAGGCAGTTGCTTGCCTGTATATTACCACGAGTTTGCATTGGGTGAGTCGTATGCCGACTCCATCTATACCGTCAGTATTGAATACCCCGATTTTATCGACATGTCGGCAGCCGACGTGGCAGCCTGCCATACCCTGGGTTGTGACTCTCTGCCCGAGTTGCCCGCCATAGAACAGTTTGTTGGGGTGAGCCGCCGTCAGGGAAAGCTCTGTGTGTCGCTGGTGCCACTGGTGTGTCGTGAAGGCCGATACCAAAAGCTGGTGAGTTTCAAGCTTACAAAGACGTCGATTCCCGCCGCTACAGCCACCTTGTCGAGAGCATCTGGCGCGTGGGCAATGCCGCAAAGGGCTGGTGAGGCAGCCTTGCGCTATGCCGACCACTCTGTCCTGGCCACAGGTCAGTGGGCAAAGATTTCAGTGCCGTCATCGGGTGTCTATCAGATAACCGAGGCATTGGTGCGACAGTGTGGTTTTACCGACATGAGCAAGGTAAAGGTATACGGCTACGGCGGTGCCATGCAGCCAGAGACGTTGGAGGGCAGCTATCTCTCAGAGACCGACGACCTCAAGGAGGTTGCCACGTGTACTATAGGCGGGCGGCGGCTGTTCTATGCCGTAGGGCCAGTGTCGTGGTCTGGCAGCTCTGCCACACAGCGCACGCGCAACCCCTACAGCCAGGTGGGGTGCTACTTCCTCACTCAGAGCGACGATGCTCCTCTTGCTGTTGACAGCGCAGCGTTCCTGGCATCGTTCTATCCTAATGCCGACTACTACCACACCCTGTACGAGACCGATGACTATGCCTGGTACCACAGCGGGCGTAATCTCTATGATGAAAAGCCGATAGCCACCGACGGGCAGAGCACCTACACGATGGAGGCCCACGGCAGTAAGGGCAAGCTGACTGTTGTCATGACATACGACCTTACGGGAAAGGTGGAGGTGAGTGTGAACGACTCGCTGGTGGGCACTATGGACATCTACTCGTCGAAAGGCGATAACGAGAAGGCGCGACAACAGACAGCCACCTATAGTGTGAACAACCTGCGCAGCACCAACACCGTGGCGCTGAGGCATACATCGGGCGACGGAACCATGCGCCTGGACTATATGACGCTGACAATGCCTACGCCACGCCCGTGTCCCGACCTTGTAGGAGGCACTTTCGACGTGCCGCAGTTTGTCTATCGCATCACCAATCAGGACCATCATGCCGACGGCCCTGCCGACATGGTAATCATAATACCCACCACACAGAAGCTGCTCTCACAGGCCACTAGGCTGAAGCAGCTCCATGAGGAACACGACGCTATGCGAGTGACTATCATTCCTGCCGACGAGCTGTTCAATGAGTTCAGCAGCGGCACTCCCGATGCCAATGCCTATCGCCGCTACCTCAAGATGCTCTACGACCGTTCAGAGAGCGAGGCCGACATGCCGCGCTATCTGTTGCTGTTTGGCGACGGAGCCTGGGACAACCGCATGCTGTCGGCCAACTGGCGAAGGCTGTCGCCCGACGATTTCCTGCTCTGCTATGAAAGTGAGAACTCGTTCAGCGTTACCGACAGCTATGTCAGCGACGATTTCTTCTGCATGCTTGACGACGGAGAGGGGTCAAACCTTACCCGGAAAGATATGGCCGACGTGGGAGTGGGGCGTCTGTCGGCACGCTCTGAGGCAGAGGCCAAGATAATGGTAGACAAGATAGTGGACTATGTGGCCAACGGCAATGCCGGTGACTGGCAAAACACCATCTGTTTCATGGGAGACGACGGCAATGGAAACATTCACATGATGGAAGCCAATGCCGCTGCAGAGTTGGTGGCCGGAGAACATCCTGCATACAACATAAGGAAAATCTTCTGGGATGCCTATCAGTGTGTCTCTACCACGACAGGCAAGACCTATCCTGACGTGCAGAGGGATGTGAAACAGCAGATGCAAGACGGAGCACTCATCATGGACTACTGCGGCCACGGTGCAGCATACCAGATAAGCCATGAGAAGGTGCTGCGCATCACCGACTTTGCCGCTCCCACATCGCAAAGGCTGCCGTTGTGGGTAACGGCATCGTGCGACATCATGCCCTACGACACGCATGAGGAGAACATTGGCGAGACGGCCATGCTCAACCAGAAAGGAGGAGCCGTGGCTTTCTTCGGTACCACCAGGACAGTATATACCGGCGACAACCAGAACATGAACTGTGCGTTTATGAAGTATGTGCTTGGCTCGACCGACGGGCGGAGAAACACCCTCGGCGATGCAGTGAGGCTGTCGAAGAACGATGTGCGCTCCATAGGTTCTGCCCCTGGTGACTCCCGCTTCGAGTCAAAGCCCATCAACAAGCTGCACTACACGCTGCTGGGCGACCCTGCCATGACCCTTGCTGCTCCCACCATGCAGATTGTCATAGACAGCATCAACGGAAACGCCATCGACACTGCAAGCGATGCGGCACTGCTCACAGGGCAGAAGGTCACCGTGTCAGGACATGTTGCCAATGCACCTGACTTCACCGGAGTGGTGGCACTTACCGTTAAGGATGCAGAGACCACTGTGACATGCCGCCTGAACAACAAGGGCGACGATGGGGCTCAGACGGCATACGTCTTTACTGACCGCCCCTCTACCGTCTACAACGGTTTGGACAGCCTGCGCAACGGCAGCTTCACCGTGACATTCGCATTGCCGCGCGACATCACATACAGCGACTCCAACGGACAGATGACAGTCTATGCCGTGAGCAGCGACAAGGCACTGGAAGCCCATGGCATGACCGATGCCTTTACCATGAAAAGCGGTGAAGATGCTGTGAGTGACGATGGTATAGGACCGTCTATATACTGCTATCTGAACAGTGAGAACTTCATAAACGGTGGAAGCGTCAATACCACCCCATATTTCTTTGCACAGCTCACCGACAAGGACGGCATCAATGCGGCCAGCAGCGGGATAGGTCACAACATGCAGCTCACCGTTGACGGCGACCCGGCCATGACATACGACCTTACAGAGTACTTCGCCTACGACTTCGGTGACTACCGCTCGGGCTCGGTGGGATATGCGCTTCCTGAACTCTCAGAGGGGCAGCATCAGCTCACCTTCCGGGCGTGGGACGTACTCAACAACTCGTCGGTGGCACAGCTGCAGTTCAACGTGGTGAAGTCGCTGCAACCCAACTGCTTCAGCGTGGAGTGCACACGTAACCCCGCCAGGTATTCTACCTCGTTTGTCATCAACCACGACAGGACTGGTAGCCAGATGGATGTGGAACTAGAGGTGTATGACGCATCCGGACGGCTTTTATGGAAAAAACATGAGACAGGAGTGCCTACCGACAACACGTATACACTGAGCTGGGACCTGACTGCCAACAGTGGCAGCAAACTACAGACAGGTGTCTACCTCTATCGCGTGCTGATAAGTACTGATGGCAGCAAGAGAGCATCTAAAGCACAGAAACTAATCATACTGAAATAATAATAATGTACGCAATAGAAAATTGTACGCATAAATCGTGCATATCCTCACCCGCAAGACTTGTTCTGACCCTCTGTCTGTTGGCAGTAAACTTTTCACTGCTGAGGGCGCAGCATTTCACGCTCGATGCTGGGCAGCTAAAGATAGACTCTGTCATTCCTGTATTCAGCTTTGTTAAGGAGCTAGGATGCAATTATGCCGACTCTGCATACGAGGTGAGCATAGAATACCCGGAGTTTGTGCCCATGAAGCGCAAGGAGGTGCGACGCTATAAGAAACTTACTGGAGAGGCTCTTCCTGAATGGCCCGTCATAGATGCCTATACAGGTGTGTCGCGGCGCAAGGGCAGGCTGTATTCCTCGTTTGTGCCTATGATAAGACGAGACGGGAAAAACCTTAAGCTGAGCAGCTTTGATCTGAAGGTAAAAGCCAGACCCCTTGAGAATAGGCTTCCCGACAGTGCCAGCCAAAGTATTAGCAGGCTTGCGGGGCAGCGGTATGCTTCGCACTCGGTGCTCGCCTCCGGCAGATGGGTCAAGATAGGAGTGCCTGCGACAGGCATCTACCAGCTAACCGACTCGCTGTTGCGCGCTGCCGGCTTCGACAACCCGCAAAAGGTAAAGGTCTATGGCTACGGTGGAGGAGCACAGCCAGAGAAGCTGGCGCCCGACTATCTAAGGGATACCGATGACCTGCAGCAGGTGCCTACGGCCATGGTGGGCCAGCGTAGGGTGTTTTGGGCCATGGGGCCGGTTAACTGGAACTCTGAAACCGCTATAGGGCGAACACGTAACCCATATTCAGATAAAGGCTACTACTTCCTCTCCGACAGCGACGACAGTTCTCCCGTGCTTTTAGACAGCGCACAGTTTGTGGACTCCTATTCTGAAATGCCAGTATTCTTCCATTCGCTTCATGAAGTGGATGACTACGCATGGTTTTATGGTGGCAGGAATCTGTATGAGGCACAAGTCTTTGGCCACGGGGTGACTCACAGTTACTCCATGTTTACTGGTGGAAGGCGAGATGCCACACTTACTATTTGCATGTCGTACAACAACTACTGTAATGCCTCCGTGCTGGTAGATGGAAAAGAAGTGGGGCAGATTGTGGTTGACAAGGCAACAACCTCTTCTTCTGGTGGAAAGAGCTTCCCCGACGAGTATAGCAGAGCAGCAGCCGGCACGTGGACTTTTTATGTTGGCGACATGCCCGATGCCGACAGTGTGGAGGTGGCTATCAGGCAGACGTCGGGTGCAACGATGCGCCTCGACTGGATAGAGATGTGCTTCGATGCAGGTCAGCCTATAGAGAATGTACTGGGTCAGCAGCTGCCTCTGCCCACCATCGAGGGGTTGATAGCCTGTCAAGACTTGCATGCCGACGGACCCGCCGACATGGTAATCATCATCCCGGAATCGGGAGAGCAGGAAGAACAGGCACAGCGCATAGCCGAGCTTCACCAACGCCAGGAGTCGTTGAGGGTGAAGATTGTGAAGGCCAATGAGCTGTATAATGAG